>JPUR01000125.1 GCA_001321835.1 Marinosulfonomonas sp. PRT-SC04 | reverse complement strand
CAAGCCGTTTGGAAAACAGGCAGGCCCCCTGACTGTCCCACCAGATGATCTTCAGCAGATCGCCGCGCCGACCGCGAAATACAAACAGATGGCCGCTGAACGGATCTTGCGCCAAGGTCCGTTCGGCTTGCGCCGCCAAGGTGTTAAATCCCCGCCGCATATCGGTCACACCTGCCGCGAGCCAAACCTTGGTGTTGGAAGGCACCGGGATCATGAGATGAGGCCTTTCAACAATCGCGCTATCTCGCTCCCATCAAAAGATCCCTCAACGGACAGGCGATGCCGCCATTCAAAGCAATCTCTAATCGCGAGGGCACAGGAGAAACCGGGCTGTATTCCGCCGCTGGCTCAGGTGCTGCATCGTTTGATACCGTGATGGGTAAAAACACCGCATCTTCACCGGCTACCTCAGCCACAGGCGGTGAAAACCGCGTATCCTTCAGCCAATTGAAAATCTGGTTGCCGCTCATCGCATAGCGGCGTGCAACCTGAGAAACAGAAACTCCCGGTGCCTTCGTCTGCAAACAAATAGATATCTTCTCTTCGTCGCTCCAGGTGCGGCGTTTGCGTCGAGCCATCAAAATCCCCTAATGTCCATTAACTTAAGTGGACATTAGCAAACCTAAAACAACGCCGTTAGGGGGCCAAGGCCGGACGCTTACGGAACAGCGACAGCGAGATTGCGATGAAACAGCACAAGTGCGCCCCCGTAGTGTTCCTGCTTGTTTTCGTAAAATGCCAAAACGGCTCCGTCTAATACATGCTTAAAATGCTATCGTTATGCTAAAACCGCTAAACTAGTACGTCAATGATATCAGTGTTCTGCTAATAAACTGCTACGCATAAAAAAGGGCTCGCAAAATGCGAACCCTTTGTTTTTGTTGAGTAATATACTCGTTCGTACTTAGCGTTTCGAGAACTGGAAGCTCCGACGCGCTTTGCGGCGGCCGTATTTCTTACGTTCCACAACACGACTGTCGCGAGTCAGGAAGCCAGCAGCTTTTAGAGCAGCCCGCAGGGAGGGCTCATAGATTTGCAAAGCTTTGGAAATGCCGTGCTTAACCGCACCAGCTTGTCCAGACAGACCGCCACCTTTGACCGTGGCCATAACGTCGAATTCGCCTTCAACACCAGCAATCGTGAATGGCTGACGCAGGATCATTTGCAGCACGGGACGGGCAAAATATTTGCTCATCTCACGGCCGTTTACGATAACTTTACCGGAGCCTGGTTTGATCCAAACACGGGCAACCGCATCTTTACGTTTGCCGGTGGCATAAGAGCGGCCCAGATTGTCGCGCACTGGCTCCGGCAGAATGGCGGCTTTAACCGCTTCGGCTGCGGATGTATCACCAGTGGTTTCTGTGGTTTCTGCGCCAACTTCAGCGGCAGTACCGGTGACAACACTTTTCAGATCGTCGAGTGATTTGATTTCTTCAGTCATGACTGGCTCCGCGTGTTTTTGGCGTTCATAGCTTTTACATCAAGAACTTCAGGGTTTTGCGCTTCATGTGGATGCTCAGGACCCACATAAACCCGCAGGTTTGTCATCACAACGCGGCTCAAACGGTTGCCAGGCAACATGTTTTTAACAGCTTTGGTCACAATACGCTCTGGGAATTTGCCCTCGAGGATTTGCTCAGCCGTGCGCTGTTTGATGCCGCCCGGATGGCCGGTGTGCCAGTAGTAAATCTTGTCGGTGCGTTTTTTACCGGTCAGCTGAATTTTTTCAGCGTTGATCACGATCACATTGTCGCCCATATCCATGTGCGGTGTGAAGGTGACTTTGTGCTTGCCGCGCAAGCGCATGGCGATAATGGAAGCAAGACGGCCCAACACGACGCCTTCAGCGTCAATGATGATCCATTTCTTCTCAATATCTGCCGGTGTAGCAGAGAAGGTTTTCATGGTGTTTACCCTAATTGAAACGGTGCAAATGGCGATCATCGCCGATTGCGGGATTTGATGGGGCATACCTATAGGGTTTCACTGTGCAGTCAAGTGACATAAGCTTGGCTTTAGTAAGCAAAAACAATGGCTTGTAAAATAGGTATTATATTACCCCACATTTAAACTTCGATCAGATCAGCCGGATTGTTCAATAAGTCTTCCAATACATACATCGCCCGCTCAAACGTCTCCAGCGGGATCTGCCCATTCACAGTGATGCGCACCGCATGCGGGGCACGCCCGTCCAGCAGCGCAAAATCATCGGCCGACCGAACACGGATTCCTTGTTTTTCAGCCGCCCGACAGAAATGAGACGCCCGCCAACCGCGTGGCAACTTCAGCCACAGAAACGGCACATCCTCGCTCCACTTCAGATCATACCCCCCCAGCACATTCACCGCGGTGCGCACATAACGGTTGACCTGCTCGCGCAACACCCGACGAATTTCGGCCAGATCAGGCGATTGCAGCACCATCTCGGTCAGATCGCAAATGGTGACAGACAGGCCAAAATGGTTGAACTGTGCGGTGCGGCGCAGCTTTTGGGTCATATCAGCCGGAGCAATCGCAAATCCAACCCGCAGCGATGGCGTCAGGGATTTGGACAGCGACGAGACATACCAGCCCAGATCAGGCAGCAATTCACGATAGGTCGGCAGCCCGCTGCCTTGCATATGGTAGCAATCATCCTCAAGGATCGGGCACTTATAATGCCGCGCCACATCTGCCAGTTCTTGCCGCCGCGCCAATCCGGTGAAGCCCGTGGTCGGGTTGTGCACCTCGGGGGATGTGCAGAAAACTTGCGGCCCATACGTCTTGCAAGCGGCCTCAAATTCGTCTGGCCGCACCCCTTCGCTGTCACACCGCAAGCCCACCACACCGGCCCGCAACAGACGCGCGGCATGTCGAAACCCTGCATAGGTCAGATCTTCGGCAAAAATCACCGGGTTTGGGTCTTTGAGCAGGGTTTGCAGGATCAGCATAATGGCATTCTGCCCCCCATGCGCCAGCACGATATCCTCAGACGCATAACGGCCCAATGGCACATCTTTTAGCCAGCCAAAAATGGCCTGCCGCGCCCTGGCCTCGGTGGCCTGACTGGGATAGCGGATCAGATTGTCATTCGGGATTTGGGCCATCCGTGCGTAACATTGCCGGATCAAAGCTTCTTGGCCAACATCCGGCAACAGTGGCGCCAAAAGGTCAATTCGATCAGGCACCAGTGTCGGCCTGACGCCGACATTGATGGCTGACAGCCGATCAGGTTTTGATGTGAGCGTTGGCGGGTTTTTTAGCTCGGGACCCGGCTCAGGTTTCGGGACGGCCACAAAGGTTCCTCGTCCGACAGCGGCCTCCAACAGCCCCTCGTCCGTCAGCTTGGTATAGGCCCGCGCCACGGTTCCCGGCGTGACCTTCAATTGCCAGCCCAATTCCCGCACCGGCGGCAAGCGCTCGCCAATGCCTAATTGTTCCGACACAATTGCGCTGCGAATGGCCTTAGCCAAGGTCAAATACTTCGGACCACAGGAAATACCGGCATCACCAGTGGCTGAGAGATCAGGAAACCAAATTGTATTCATTACAATCTTTCATTGGACGTTGCTGGAGTCGTATTGTATCCGTTTATTGTAGCGAAACATCTCGCTTGTATCAATACAGTTTATCAGGAGCGCGCCATGACCGTGACATCCACCATTCCTGCACAGCGCACCATGCTGTTGCAAAGCCACCTGCCCCAATCCTTACTGGCATTGGTGGTGCTCACGGTGGCGACCACGCTTCTGACTTGGGATTTGCGCCGCAGCACACGCCGCGCGCTGATGACATTAACGGACACCGAGTTGAAAGACATCGGGCTGACACGCGGCGAGGCCGATACGGAGGCGCGTCGTTTGTTCTGGCAGGGCTAACATCCCGGCCTCGCCAGAACCTCTTCCTGGGGTCGGACTTGTCCGGCCCCTTTTTTTGTCTCGGTGAGCCAGACATTTCCAGCATGCCATGCAAAGATTTGCGTTGGATTTTAAAACTGCGCCAGTCACCCAACCACATCGCCGCCTTAAACGTTTGAATTTCGGCCATTGTCGCTCATGTAGGTACAACCGGCGGGATCGAATAGGTCACCCCGGCGCGCGCCACCGGCTTTGGCTCGCCGTCAGAATAAATCATCACATCGCCCACCGCCAACACCCGACCCAGCTTGTGAATGGTGGCAACCGCAATCAAATCCTTGCCCGCCGCCGGTTTGCGCATAAAATCAATCGAGCAATTGGTGGTCACCGCCAGCGCCTGTGGGCCGATCATCGCCATCAAGGCCAGATAAAACCCGACATCGGCGGCGGCAAACATTGATGGGCCGTTCACCGTGTTGCCCGCCCGCAGGTTTTGTTTGTTGATCTGCATGCGGATGGTGGCCTTATTCTCTGCCAAATCCTCAACAATGAAACGATCAACCATATCGGGGAAATGTTCACTCAAGAACGCCTGCAATTCATCAACCGTCATTTTTAGCGCCATGGTGTCTTTCCCTTTGATGTGTCCCCGCCTAGGATTGCCCAAACACATTAGGAGAGCAAGCATGACGGGTATTTTATTACGCAACGATAAAGACGGCATTGCCACTTTGACCATGAATTCTCCGTCCAATTTAAATGCGTTATCAGACGCGATGCTGGCGGCTCTGCAGGCTGAATTTGACGCGCTGGCCAATGACACCGACATCAAAGTGGTGATTTTACAAGGGGCGGGCAAAGTATTCTGCGCGGGCCATGATCTTAAGGAAATGACCCGCGGGCGCCAAGCCGAGGATAAGGGGCGCGCCTATTTCGCCGACCTGTTCAAACGCTGCGCCGATATGATGATGTCGATCACCCGCTTGCCACAACCGGTGATCGCCAAGGCGCATGGCATTGCCACCGCTGCCGGTTGCCAGCTGGTGGCGACCTGTGATTTGGCGGTGGCGGCGCATGGCACACGATTTGGGGTCAATGGTGTCAACATTGGTTTGTTTTGCTCCACCCCGATGGTGGCGTTGACCCGCAATGTGCCGCGCAAACAGGCGTTTGAAATGTTAACGATGGGCAGCTTTATTGACAGTGCGCGGGCCGCCGAAATCGGTTTAATAAATCAGGCGGTTGAACCGGAGGCGCTGGATGCCGCAGCCTGCGAAATGGCGCAGGTTCTGGCCCGCAAAATGAACGGGGTTTTGGGGATTGGTAAGGCCGCGTTCTATCAGCAATTGCAGATGTCATTGCCCGATGCCTATGCCCATACCGGCGAGGTGATCACTGCCAATATGATGCTGCGCGATACTGAAGAAGGCATTGCCGCGTTTTTGGAAAAGCGGGCGCCTGATTGGCAGGTGTAGTGTCTGGTTATTTTGCCTGCGGCGCGGATATTTATGAAAAGAAGAATGGGGGGCGCAAAGCAGATTAGCTTGTGATTGCTCGACGATTTTTGCCTTTGCAGGGGCGTAAAACCATCTGCAAAGGCATTGTTTTTCTAGGCTTAAACCCCGTAAATTGCTCCGAATTTGGCTTCTAGATACTCGAGCAAGGGCGCTTCAGACGGCGCGAAACCGCAGGCGTTCTCGATCACCTCGCGCGGTTGATACAGCCCACCATACTGCTGCACATTTTCAGCCAACCAGCCGGTGGCAGCCGAGGTGTCGCCCACCGCAAGCCCCGCATCCAAATCGGGGAGTGCTGTGCGCATCGTTTTGTTCAGACACCCCGCATAAACATTGCCCAATGTGTAGGTCGGGAAATAGCCAAACAGCCCGACCGACCAGTGCACATCCTGCAAACAGCCGTTGGATGGCTTGTCGACTTTGACACCAAAATCGGCCTCAAAACGTTCGTTCCATGCGTCCGGCAAGTCAATAATCGACAAATCCCCCGCAATCATCGCGCGCTCCAGATCAAAGCGCAGCAGCACATGCAGGTTATAGTGAATTTCATCGGCCTCGGTGCGGATATAACCGGAATTAACCCGATTGACGGTGGCGTAAAACGCCTCGGCATCGGCCACGCCAAAATCACCAAACGCCTGTTTCATTTCACCATACAGCCAGCCGGTCATCGCCTCACCGCGACCAATCTGGTTTTCATAAATCCGGCTTTGGCTCTCGTGCACACCCATAGATACGCCCTGCCCCAATGGCGTCAGAAGGTACGCGCTGTCGATGTTCTGCTCATAGCAACCGTGGCCGACCTCGTGGATTGTCGAATAAAAACAGTTGAACGGATCATCCGGTGTGGTGCGGGTGGTGATGCGCACATCTTGGCCTGAACCGGAGGAAAACGGATGCACCGCTTTATCAACCCGCCCACGCGCGAAATCATAGCCAAAGGTTTTGGCCAAATGCCGTGTTAGTTTCATCTGCGCCGCTTCATCGAACTGATGGTTCAAGGCGGCGGGCTGTTTGTCCGCCCCCAACACCCGCTCGCGCAGTGCCACCAGACGTGGGCGCAGGGCGTTGAACATCGCTTCAAGATCGGCGGCTTTGGCGTTTGGCTCGTAGTCATCCAGTAGCGCATCATACAGATCGCCGCCATCAGCTAGTGCTGCGGCTTCCTCGCGTTTCATATCCAGAACCTGCATCAGGGTCGGGGCGAAGGCGGTGAAATCCTCGTTACTGCGGGCCTCGGCCCAAACCCCTTGGGCCACCGAATGCAGCTTGGCTTGTTCGGCCACCAGCTTGGCTGGAATGCGCAAAGTACGTTCATAGCCACGGCGAATGTGGTGCATATTGGCTTGACCAACCGCATGCAGTTTGCTGTCGTCGATTGCCGCCAGCCAGTCGCCAACCCGTGGGTCTGTGCGCCGCGCATGCAGCACGCCGCTGATCGCCGCCATTTCTTCACTGCGCTGCTCGGTGGCACCGCGTGGCATCATGGTTTCCTGATCCCAGCCCAAACGGCCAGAAATTTGCGCCAGCGCTTGGGTTTCGCGCTCAAACGACATCAGTTCTTCATAGGCGATCATAATTTTATCCTCTTATGCTTTGGGCAACCGGATAGGCGGCCAAAAGCCGCCCCCGTAGTATCATTACAAATAGCAAAATCGCACCGGCCTGATGGGTCAAGGCCAAGTGCATAGGTGCTGCCAGCATCACCGTGGCAATGCCGAGGCCAACCTGTAGCAGAACCATGCTGATCATCATGTTAAACGCGGCGCGGGTCTTGCGATTGCCGCTGCTGCGCGAACGCTTCCAGACCACAATCGCGAACGCCAGTACCAGATAGCCTGCCAAGCGGTGGATAAACTGCACCAGCGCCGGATTTTCAAAGAAATTGCTCCACCACGGGGCGTAGTCGAACATCCCGTCGGGAATGATTTGGCCCGCCATCAAAGGCCAGTCGATATAGCCGCGTCCTGCGTCAATGCCGGCCACCAAAGCGCCCAGCAGGATTTGCAGAAACACCAGATGCATCAGGCCGGTGGTTATGGAAAACAGCTTGGCCTCGCGCCCGCGCCGCGCCGTCATCAGGGTGGCATCACTGCGTGACATTAGGAAAATATACCACGCCGACAGGCCCAAAATGATGAAGGCCAAGCCGAGGTGAATGGCCAAACGGTACGAGGCCACATCGACCATGCGTCCCGTCAGCCCGCTCGAGACCATCCACCAGCCAATGGCGCCCTGCAATCCGCCAAGCGCGCCAAGGCCCAACAGGCGTGGGGTCCAGCCGGTCGGGATGCGTTTGGTCAGCCAGAAGAACAAAAATCCGATGCCCCAAACCAGACCGACAAACCGGCCCAATTGGCGATGGCCCCATTCCCACCAATAGATTGATTTGAACTCGGAAACCGTCATTTGGCTGTTTTGCAGCAGGAATTCGGGGCTGGTTTGGTATTTGCCAAATTCACTGGCCCAATCGGCGTCATTCAGCGGTGGAATGGCACCGGTCACCGGCTTCCATTCGGTGATCGACAGGCCGGAATCGGTGAGCCGCGTCAAACCGCCCACCAGCACCATCAAAGCCACCAAGCCAAAGATCATCCACAGCCAAACTCGGATACCGCCACGCGCCCCTTTGGGGGCGGCATCAATCACGCCAGTCTTGGGGGCTGAGGCTTGGGGTTTGGCATCGCTGCCGACCTCTTCGAAAATACTACGTTTTTTGCTCATCACCCGCCTCGTTTGCGTTTCTTACAAAATAGGGTTCAACACCAGCAGGGGCAAGGGCGATATTTTTAGCACAATTCAATAAGAATGGCGCAAACAAAAACAGGAACGCCATATGGGCGCCCCTGCTGATACTCGTTGAAAACTACAAGACGATTAAGCGTCTTGCGGAATGCGCAGAACCTGACCTGGATAGATTTTGTCAGGGTGGCTCAACATTGGTTTGTTGGCCTCAAAGATCGCGTGGTATTTGTTGGCGCTGCCCAGAGTTTTCTTGGCAACAGCTGACAAAGTGTCACCCTTTTCAACCGTGTGAAAAACAGACGCGGTGCCTGCGTCGGCAACTTCGTCATCAACCGCGGCCACACCTTCGATGTTGCCAACGGCCAGAATGACTTTTTCTTTCATTTCTTGGCTGACAGCTGTGCCGGACACTTTAACGATGTCGCCATCAACTGTGATCTCAAGACCGGACGCATCCAGACCCAAGGCTTCGATTTCTTTGCTCAGATCAGCTGGTGCCGGTGCGGCTTCTGCACTGCCAACCAAGCTTTTGCCCGCGTTCTTAACGAAACTCCATAGTCCCATAAATCTTCTCCTTATTGTGGGTTGCTGCGAATATATTAACAAATGGCAGCACTCGCCGGATGATTAAAGGTCTGGATTGGGGGGAATTAAGCGGGGTTTTTCACCTGTTACGTAACAATTGACGCAGCATGCCGTGCAACGTCTGCACATCAGCGCGGGTCAGTGGCAGCCGCGCCCACATGTTGCGCAGGTTCATCCGCATGCTGTCGGCCTTGGCCAGTGGAAAGAAAAAACCGGCCTCTTGCAGACGGGCTTCAAAATGATCCCCCAGCGCTTCGATCTCGACGCCTTCAACGAATTCGGTCTTGGCCATTTCCATCACCTGGGGGGCAACATCGGCGGTTTGGCGACGCCATTCATAGGCCAGCAGCAATACCGATTGGCCCAAATTCAGCGATGAAAATTTTGGGTTCACCGGCACAGAAATCAGCGCATTGGCCCGCGAGATATCCTCATTCTCAAGCCCTGCCCGCTCTGGTCCAAACAGCACCGCCACCTTTTGACCCTGCGCCAGCAACGCCCGGGTATGCTCCATCGCGCGCTCTGGCGTCATGATCGGTTTGGTCAAATCGCGGTGCCGCGCCGTGGTGGCAAACACATAAGTGCAATCGGCAATCGCGGCTGGCAAATCATCATACAGCCCCGCCTGATCCAGCAAACGACCCGCCCCAGAGGCCATCGCCACCGCGCGCTCATTGGGCCAGCCATCGCGCGGATCAACCACCCGCAGCCGGTCCAAGCCGAAATTCCACATCGCCCGCGCCGCAGCCCCGACGTTTTCACCCATTTGTGGGCGCACCAACACGAATGCCGGCTGTGGCCCTGTCCAGTCATTTTCAGTCATAACGCACCTGTTTTCAAACTGTTGCCCTGATAGGCTGCAACTCGCCCGTGGTCAAACCGCAAAACCTGCGGTATATCCGGCCCAACCACAGATGCGGACGTAGACGAAGGACACTATAATGACCGATAACTTTCAAGACAAAGAACAAGCCCAGCTTTATCTGATCACCCCGCCGGTGGTTGATCTGGAGACATTCCCCGCCCTGTTGAACAAGGTTCTGGATGTGGCGCCCATAGCTTGCTTGCGTTTGGCGCTGGCCAGCAAGGACGAGAATGTGATCATCAAAACCGGTGATGCGCTGCGCGAAATCTGTCACGCCCGCGACATTGCCATCGTGATTGAGAACCACATTATTATGGTCACTCGGCTGGGGCTGGACGGTGTTCACCTCACCGATGGCGCTCGCACCGTGCGTTATGCGCGCAAAGAGCTGGGCGATGACGCGATCATCGGCGCTTATTGTGCCGCCTCGCGCCATGACGGCATGAGTGCTGGCGAAGGCTCGGCGGAATATGTCAGCTTTGGCCCCTGCGGCGACAGCGATCTTGGTGATGGCTCGGTCGCGCCGGCCGATCTGTTTCAATGGTGGAGCGATGTGGTCGAGGTGCCGGTGGTGGCCGAGGGCGCGTTAAGTGTCGAAGTGATCGCCAACCTGTCGCCAAAGACCGATTTTTTCGCCATTGGTGAGGAAATCTGGAACACAGAAGATCCGGTGGTCGCATTCAAAACACTGGTTGGCGCAATCGTTTAGGCCGCCGCAATCTAAGGCCGTTTAAGCCATCAAGGCCGGAAGACTCTCTTCACTGAGCTGCGCGCCGCTGACCAGTCCGGCGCGCACCACGGTTTCGCAATACAGCGCCAACGCCTTGCGATCCTTAAAATTCGCCACCGCAACCGGCGTGTGATAGATCACTTTGACACTGCCAGATTTTGCGCCCGCCAGAGTTTTCAACAAATGCGGTGCTAAAGCCATGTCGCCCCACCAGCCGAAAAACCGCGCCTCCTCGCCCGCAGGTGCTGTGTATTTCACCGTCACGGGCTGAATGTGCACTGTATCCCGTAGATTTTGCGCAAAGAACGCCTGAAACAGCGTTGATTTAAAAGGCAAAACCTGCAATCCATCGGTCGAGGTGCCTTCGGGGAAAAACAGCAATTTATGGCCCGAATTCAGCCGGTCTGCGAAAATATCCAGATGGATTTTCGCATCAAGCTGACGCCGTGCGATAAACACCGTGCCAGTCGCCCGCGCCAACCAACCGATCAACGGCCAGCCCGCGACCTCGGATTTGGCGACGAAATAGATCCGCTTGGCGGCGTTCAGGGTGAAGATATCCAGCCACGAAACATGATTGGCCACCACCGCACCATTATGCCTCATATGCGTGCCAATCACCGTTAAGCGCACGCCAACAATCGCCAGCGCCGCCTTGCAGACCGCTTGGGTGATATATGGCGTGACGGGGCGATTTAAGCCACAGATCGGCCGTTCAATCAGTCGCACAGCCAACAACAGCACCAAGCCGCCCAGCACCACCGCCAGCACCACCACCCCGCGCAGCACCACCCTGAGCCAACCGGCCAGACTTATCTGCAGCCGCGGCCCCTGATCTTCGGGCGACCATGTGCCGCTCATCCACGTCGGCCTTTGGTGTAAATCTCGCGCTGTTTGGCGTTGATCTTATCGGTGTCCATCAGCAAAAACACATCGGTGGTGTTGAAACTGTGATCAACATAAGCGCCCTCGCCGACAAAACCGCCCAACCGCAAATAGGCCTTGATCAAGGTCGGCATCGCCTTAAGCGCTGTGCGTTTGTCAATCTGATCGGCGGGCATCAAATCCATGCTCTGGAAATGTTCATCCACCACGCGGCTGCGCAGATCTGCGGGCGCCAGATAGTTGTGGTGCAAATAGGCCAATGGCTCGCGGATCGCGGCAATATCGGTGCCATGAAAACTGGCCACCCCGAACATCACCTCAATACCATGCTCGGCCACATATTTCGCCAGCCCGTTCCATAGATAATACATCGCCGTACTGCCGCGATAATCGGCGTGAACGCAAGAGCGGCCCAGCTCCATTAAAGTCCGCCCGCTGGATTTTAGCGCCGACAGATCATACTCGTCTTCGGAATAAAACCGCCCGGCCTTCTCGGCCATATCGCTGCGCAACACCCGATAAACCCCAACCACGCGCTGCGATTTACGGTCAATCAACAGCAGATGGTCGAAAAATTCGTCAAACGCATCGCGCTCCAGACGGGCCTGATGATCGACCAATGGCCCATCGCCGTCCAGCTCCTCAATGAACACCTCATAGCGAAGCCGTTGCGCAGCCTGCAGGTCTGCTTGCGTCTCGGCAAGCCGGAGTTCGAATTTTTGATCTCTCGAGGTCATTTTACGGCTCTGTTATCGCGTCAAAAGCTGCGAGCGGTCTACGAATTGTGGCGACAGAATGCAAGATCTCGTTGGCTTTGATGTTTGACTCCTCTTTAAGGTGTGTTAGGGAACCTCTGAACAACGCCCAGATTTCTGTGCTATAATTCTGGCAGGAATTACAGAGGATTTGGCCTTGAAACAGCAGAGTTTTTCATCACTTGAGCAGGCG
>JPUR01000124.1 GCA_001321835.1 Marinosulfonomonas sp. PRT-SC04 | reverse complement strand
AATTCCTGCCAGAATTATAGCACAGAAATCTGGGCGTTGTTCAGAGGTTCCCTAGATTAAACTCTTTCACAGGGAAAACACAAATTAAGCAATAAATTGCCGGTTTTACCTGTTCTCAATCCTTATCGGCAATCCTTACTTGGTGATTGATTCGAGATGTGTAATAGAAGTCATGCATCTGGGGATGTAATGGCAATGGGCCGCTGAAAACGCGACCGCGTAGCTTACAGGACAGGCAAAATGACTATGACAATGCAGACGACAAGCCAACGAGCCGACACTCAAAAAACTTTAATGACGCGGCGCGGCGTTTTGCGGGCTTTTGCGGCAACCACGCTGATGGCCGCACCAACCTATGCCAATGCCGCAGGTTTTCTGCGCGGCGCCGGTGATATTCGCCGCCTGCGTATGTACAATGGCCGCACCGGTGAAAACCTTGATACGATCTACTGGATCGAGGGCAAATACATCAAAGATGCGATCAAAGAGATCAATTATTTCATGCGCGATTGGCGGCAAGATCAAACCAAAAATATGGATATCCGCAATTTCGATATCATGACGGCCGCCCATAATCTGATGAATATAACCGAGCCTTATATGCTGCTGTCCGGCTACCGCTCGCCGAAAACCAATGCGATGCTGCGCGCTCGTTCACGCGGTGTGGCGAAAAACTCGCTGCACATGAAAGGCCAAGCGGCTGATCTGCGCTTAAAATCACGTTCCGTGAGCCAGATATTCAAGGCAGGCATGTCCTGTGGTGCCGGTGGCGTTGGGAAATATTCCAGCTCGAACTTTGTGCATTTTGATTGCGGCCAAGTCCGCAACTGGGGACGTTAAAGACCCCACATAAATCTTTACCACGATAACAAGGCGCAGTTTTCACGGCACCTTGTTATCGTTTAAAGCAATCCACTAGCCCTAATCCACCGGCCCTAAAGCCGCTGATCATCGCGTCCCATTGCAATCAACACTGGATCATCGGCTTGGCGGCTCTGGAACACAGTTTTATCACTGATGCCATCCCAATCGATACTGATCAAGGATTGTGCAATCGCGCCGCCCAATGTGGCCCCAGGCCCCGCCACAATAAACATATCCGGCGCAAATTCATGCGCGGCAACCTGAATGGCCTTGGTTAAATTATAGGTTTCAACAACCTGCGCATTCAACGTGTAGTCGCGCAGCGTTGCGGCCTCAGTCGCGCCTGGCCACCAGATCACCCCGCGCCCGTCAATCAATGGGATATCCGGTGTGCCGAACAAATCCAGCCCCAATATCTCGCGCCCAAGTGCTGCAACCGGTGCCTGCAAATCCGTGTGAAACGCCGCGTGGTTTGGCAGGCGCATCGGATAGCGGTCATAGGCCGGCACCGCCGCCTCGAACGCTTTCAATCCAGCCTCATTCCCGGCCACCACCAGCATTCCGCCCAGCTCAATCGAGAGCGCCAGCAGGTGATCCTTGCGACTGGAAATGTCGCTGACCAATTCCAGCAACTGATCTCGCTTGCCTGCAAGCGGGCGCCAGTTGTCATCCACAAACGGGTATAATATCTGCCCGCCGATCAACTGCTCCTGCATCAAGGTGCCCATGGTGTTGACGATCTGAAATCCCGCCATTGGCGAAACAGCCCCCCCCACCGCCAGCGCCGTGTACCAGCCCATTGAATTTCCGGTAACCGCCACGATCTCAATCTCGTCGGGAAGCGACTGGGTATCCAGCAATGAAGCCGCATAGATCAGCGGCGATGCATGATCACCACGGGTATGAATGCGCGCCGAAAACTTGGCAGCCCCATCCAACGCGCTGAGCGTTTCCTGCCCTTGTGCTGTGCGATAGGCATCAAATTCACCCAATTCCCCAGCATGGTGGCGCGCCAGATAGCCAAGTTCAGGCGCATTATACGTGCCACGACCGGGGCAAATCAGAACCGCTGTCTTTTTCATGTCCCGCCCTCCAGCAGTGCCAGCGCCGCGTCGGCAATGCCCTCTGCCGTGGGCAGCGTCACGCCATAGGCCGGTCCGGTTGCGATAAAACAATCCAAAGCGGTGACACGGGCAAGGTTTTTCGTGCCATTTTCCATAAACATCGCCATCAGGCCTTCAGATTGGCTACCGGTTTCACGGCATTCATCGACAATCAGCACCGCCCCACAGCCCTCGGTTTTCTTGAACAATTCATCCCTTGGAACCGGCGCGATCCAGCGCATGTCAATCACCCGCACCTTCACCCCTTTGGCCTTCAGCGCCTTGGCCGCCTGCACCGATAAATAATACCCGTTGGCGTAAGTGACAATCGCCAAATCAGTGCCATCGCCCGACATGCCAACCTGCCCAAGCGCGATCCGCTTGTCTGGCGATGGGTAGGTATTCATCCAGCCTCCATCGCCTGCCTCATGCAAATCGCGCATTGGATACAGCGCGATTGGCTCGATAAACACCACGACGCGCAGCTCTTCGCGGGCCAGCCGCACGCATTCGCGCAACATGCATGCCGCATCGGCGCCGTTGCTCGGGCAGGCCATGATCACGCCTGGAATATCGCGCAACACCGCCAGTGAATTGTCGTTATGAAAATGCCCGCCAAAGCCTTTTTGATAGCCAAGTCCGGCAATGCGCAACACCATCGGGTTGGTGAATTGCCCGTCCGAGAAAAAGCTTAACGTCGCCGCCTCGCCCCGGATCTGATCCTCGGCATTGTGCAGATAGGCCAGAAATTGAATTTCCGGCATCGGAATAAAGCCGTTATGCCCCATGCCAATCGCGAGGCCCAAAATGCTCTGCTCATCCAGCAATGTGTCAATCACCCGATCCGCGCCAAAGCGGTTTTTCAGCTTTTGCGTCACCCCGTAAACACCGCCCTTGCGCCCGACGTCTTCGCCCATCAAAACGATCTCGCCGTGCTCCAGCATCAGGTCAGTCAGCGTCCAGTTGATCAGCCGCGCCATTGGCTGTGGAGTTTTCATCGCCCGCATATCACTGCCAAATGTCGCGGTGCGCTTGGCGGTTGAGGGGCCGATGGTTGGGGCGCACGCCCGCTTGGGCGGGATCAAGGCCGCCATCACAGCGGCGGCAGTCTTCAGCTGCGGACGCGTCACCACTTGGGCGGCGATCCGTTCACAACGATCACCCGTTTCAGTATATATATCAATCGCTTGCTTGGCCGTTAAGGCGCCAAGTTCCGTCAACAAACGCACCGAATGTAGCAACGGATCATTGGCCTCATCCGCCATTGTCGCCTTGGCATCACGGTAGCTGGCCTCGACGTCTGAACCAGCGTGACCATAAAGACGCACGGTGGTGACATGTAGGAACGCCGGCTTTTGATGCTTGCGAACATAGTCCGCCGCTTGCTGCGCCACATGGTGGGTTTCGCAAATATCCAGACCATTGCAGGCGAAATACCGCATCCCTGGCCGTGCCAAGAAATTGGCCGCGATCCAGCCATCCGGCGTTGGCGTCGAAATGCCGATCCCGTTGTCTTCACAGACAAACAACATCGGCAGCGGCACCGATTGAAAGCTGGTCCAACAGGCGGTGTTGAACGCACCCTGAGCGGTGGAATGGTTCGAGGAGGCATCGCCAAATGACGCCATCACAATCGCATCTTCCGGCAAGCAACGGTGTTCGGGCGCATGTCGGCGCGCCAAGCCCAATGAGTAGGCCACGCCGACAGCTTTCGGCAGATGGCTGGCGATGGTCGAGGTTTGCGGCGGAATATTCAGCGCCTTTGAGCCCAGCACCTTGTGGCGCCCGCCCGAGATCGGATCATCCGATGAGGCCCCGAAACTTAGCAACATATCCCAAGCGATATTTTGGCCCGGCACCTGTGCCGCGCGTTGAATTTGGAACGCCGCATCGCGGTAATGCAGAAACGCCATATCGGTGGGGCGCAGCGCCTCGGCCACCGCCGCCATGCCCTCGTGCCCGCTGGAGCCAATGGTGTAATACCCCTGCCCGGCCTTTTGCATGTTGCGGCTGGTGCGATCCAGCTGGCGCGACAAACATTGGCTGCGAAACATCTCAACCAATTTGGCGGCAGGCAGATCGGTCTGGGCCATTTGCCCGATTGGCAGCGTGCCATTTTGCACCCGATCCAGAAAATTCTGGTGAACAATTGCTGCGCGATCCATAGACGTCCCCGTTCAAAAATACCGGAATCATCCGGTTTCACCCAGTTTGGCCTGTTTAGTGGCACAAATCCACTTGCCAATATACCGAAACACCATGATAAGTTGGCAAAATGACGGAAAGAACATCAAAATGGCTCAAAGATGGGCTGGACCGGCGGATCGTGCGCGAATTGCAGCGAAATGCCCGTGAATCTACCACCACCATCGCCGCGCGCCTAAATGTGGCGCGCTCGACCGTGCATGAACGCATAACACGGATGGAGAAAGACGGGGTGATCGCCGGATATTCTGTGGTTCTCAGTAAAAACCCGGCTGAAGAAAACATTCAAGTCCTTGTTTTAATGGAAGTTAAGCAGAAAGAAACCCGTAGAATTCTAAAACGGCTTAGCAATTATGCTGAAATCCGGCTGTGCCTGTCGATCAACGGTGAATTTGATCTGTTCCTCAGCGTTGAAGCGCCTCGAATCGAAGATTTGGACGTGGTGGTCGATGAAATCGCTGAAATACCGGGGGTCTTGCGCACCAAAACCTTTGTGGTGTTCGGCAGGCGGTTTGATCGAGGGTATAACGAGACTGCCCAGCGGATTGCGGCCCAATTTCTGAGCGACAGCGCGCAAAATGCCGAATAAACCGACTATTTGACGGCATCCCCTACCATATCCGCCGATTTTAGCACTGCCTTTTCATATTTTCCACCGCCACTGTAGGTCAACACTCATAAACAGGAGACAGACCATGTGGAAAATTTGTATTATTGGCGGCGGTAAAATCGGCCAGACCATTGCCGCGCTTTTGACGGACTCGCCGAATTATTCGGTAACAGTGGCCGACAAAAACCTTGAGGCCCTAAAAGCACTGAATCTGCCGAATGTGGCGATCACCCAGATTGACGCCGCCGACGCAGATGCCGTTGCCAATACCCTAAAGGGTTTTGATGCGGTGATTTCAGCGGCGCCGTTTTTCCTGACCCCGAGCATTGCCGAGGGTGCCAAACGGGCTGGCGCGCATTATTTTGATCTGACCGAAGATGTGGCCTCGACCGACATCGTGCGTGAATTGGCCAAGGATGCCGACACCGTGTTCATGCCGCAATGTGGTCTGGCCCCCGGATTTGTCGGCATTGCCGGCGCGCATCTGGCCGCGGAATTTGACACTATCGACAGTCTGTCGCTGCGGGTCGGGGCGTTGCCGCTGTATCCAACCAACGCGCTGAAATATAATCTGACGTGGTCCACTGACGGGCTGATCAATGAATATTGCAACCCGTGTGATGCGCTGGTCGATGGCCAGTTGGTGAAAACCGCACCGCTTGAGGGGCTGGAAAATCTGTCCGTTGACGGGGTTGACTACGAGTGTTTCAACACCTCGGGCGGGCTGGGCACATTGGCCGAGAAGCTACAGGGCAAGGCGCAATCTGTATCCTACCGCACCATCCGCTATCCAGGCCATTGCGATATCATCAAGCTGTTGCTGCATGATCTGGGGCTGATCAAACGCCGTGATCTGCTCAAGGATATTTTTGAAACCGCCCTGCCTCGCACAGATCAGGACGTGGTACTGGTTTACTGCACCGCCACCGGCATGATCAATGGCGAGCTGCGTGAGAGATCCTTGATTAATAAAACCGTCGCCCGCAAGGTCAACGGCACCCATTGGAGCGCGATCCAAATCACCACCGCCGCCGGCATCACCGGCGTGGTCGATATGGTGCGACGCGGTCTGCTTGCCAAATCGGGCTTTATTGCCCAAGAAGAAGTGAAACTTACCGATTTTCTAACCACCGAATTTGGCCAGCTATATAATGCAGGCGAATTGACCGCACTGGAGAGCGCAGCATGAACAAAGAACTAAAAACCGCCGACGCAATTTTAGCCCGTTTGGGACTGAGCGCCGACATGTTAAAGGGCGGCAGCCTGACGGTGACCTCACCGGTTGATGGGGCTGTGTTGGCCCAATTGGCCAAAACCACCGATATGGATGCGGTGATCGCCAAATCAAAGGCGGCATTTGCGATCTGGCGCACCCTCCCTGCCCCGCGCCGTGGCGAATTGGTCCGCTTGTTGGGCGAAGAGCTGCGCGCTGACAAGGATGATCTGGGGGCTTTGGTGTCGCTTGAAGCCGGTAAAATCCTGTCTGAGGGTCAAGGCGAAGTGCAAGAAATGATCGACATTTGTGATTTCGCCGTTGGGCAATCACGGATGCTTTATGGTCTGACGATTGCGTCCGAGCGCCCTGGTCACCGGATGATGGAAACCTGGCATCCCGCCGGCCCAATCGGCGTGATCAGCGCCTTTAACTTTCCGGTGGCCGTGTGGTGCTGGAACACCGCCTTGGCGCTGGTTTGTGGCAACCCTGTGATCTGGAAGCCTTCGGAAAAAACACCGCTGACAGCGCTGGCGTGTCAGGTGATCTTTGATCGGGCGCTGGCCCGCTTTGGCGACGATGCCCCAGCCGATCTGGCGCAAGTGGTGATTGGTGGCGTCGACATTGGCGAAGCCTTGGTGGCCTCAACAGATGTGCCGGTGATTTCGGCCACCGGATCCACCCGCATGGGCCGTGCCGTGGCGCCTGTGGTGGCCGCGCGTTTTGGCAGCTCGATCTTAGAATTGGGCGGCAACAACGCGATGATCGTTGCGCCCTCGGCTGACATCGACATGGCCGTGCGCGGCATTGTGTTCTCGGCGGTTGGCACCGCGGGCCAGCGCTGCACATCGCTGCGCCGCTTGATCGTACACGAAAGCATCCGCGCCGATTTGGTTGCCAAATTGATCAAAGCCTACGCCACTCTGCCCGTCGGCTCGCCACTGGATTCGGCCACATTGGTCGGGCCATTGGTTGACCAAGCCGCGCTGGACGCAATGCAGGCGGCACTTACCGATGCCCGCGCCCAAGGCGGCACGGTACATGGCGGCGAAGTGGTCACCAACAACGTGCCCGCAGGCGGCGCATATGTGCATCCGGCGATTGTCGAAATGCCCTCACAAACCGCGATTGTTGAAACCGAAACCTTCGCGCCAATCCTGTATGTGATGAGCTATGACAGCTTGGATCAGGCGATCGCGATGCAAAACGATGTGCCGCAAGGGCTGTCGTCCTGTATCTTTACGCTGAACATGCGCGAGGCCGAGCAGTTCATCTCGGTCACCGGGTCTGATTGCGGCATTGCCAATGTGAACATCGGCCCATCTGGTGCTGAAATTGGTGGGGCGTTTGGCGGTGAAAAGGAAACCGGCGGCGGGCGTGAAAGTGGCTCGGACGCGTGGAAAGGCTACATGCGTCGCCAGACCAACACGTTAAATTATTCAGACGAGTTGCCACTGGCGCAGGGCGTGAAGTTCGACATCTAAACCAAGGCATGGGGCGTCATTAAAGTGGCGCCCCACGACCACGACAAAGATCACCGGCGCGATCCGTAAGCCAAGCCAGTAAGGCTCAAGCGACCCCGTTCGCGGCTTTCGTTAAATACGAACACAGGGTGACTGTCGGCAGCCCCTCTCCCAATCACACATCCCCCAAATTTCAGGATCAGAACCGGCGTGGCGACGTGTGAAATTACGGCCGGTAGAAACCCGTATTTTTTTGCTTATAGCAGCCGTTAAAATATCAGCATCATTCATACTCATTTCACCGGTTGAATGGCATCTTTCTGTTTTACTTGATCTGCATCAAAGCTGGGCCTGATCTGACTGCTACACACCACGTGAGTTAATATTTTGAATCGCACAGCCCATGAAATTCTATAAACATACCCCTCCACGCTCAAAATCACGCAATAATTTTGCGGGTTTGCGTTGGGGTGTATCTGTCATGCTGTGTCTTAGGGAACCTCTGAACAACGCCCAGATTTCTGTGCTATAATTCTGGCAGGAATTACAGAGGATTTGGCCTTGAAACAGCAGAGTTTTTCATCACTTGAGCAGGCG
>JPUR01000123.1 GCA_001321835.1 Marinosulfonomonas sp. PRT-SC04 | reverse complement strand
GGCGCGTGCGGCGTTTGCCCAGACGCAGGCGGGCATGCGCCCGACGCTTGACACACGAGACGCGCTGGGGGCTGAACTATTAGAGGACTATCCGGCCGTGGCAGCTGCTTGCGCGCGGGCCGGCATTGACCCCGTGCAGGATGCTATCCCGATTGCTGCAGCGGCACATTATCACATGGGCGGCATCAAGACGGATATACAAGGGCGCGCGACCCTTGAAAATCTTTGGGTTTGCGGCGAGGCCAGTTCAACCGGCTTGCATGGGGCAAACAGGTTGGCGTCGAATGGGTTGCTTGAGGCGATTGTCTTTGCCCAGATCTGCGCCGAAGGGATTGCGGCCTCTTTGGGCAAACCGGCAATGGGTTTTGCACCGGTTGAGATATCTTTTACCCCTGACAATGCTGCGCTGGATCTAAATGTTGTGCAAAAATTGCGCAACACAATGACTGAAAATGTCGGGGTCGTTCGAAATGCAAATGGCCTGAAACGCGCCCTTGTCGATATTGAAAATCTAGAGATCGCAGCCGACGGCCATACGGGTTTTTTGAATATGACAGCCACAGCAACGCTTATCGCTGTGGCGGCATTACTGCGGGAAGAATCGCGTGGCAGCCATTACCGCGATGACTTCCCCGAAACGCAATCCAAGTTTGCTAAGCGCAGCACCATGACCCTTAATCAAGCCCTTCGCATTCGCGGCGAAGCGGTTCGGGAGACCCAATAATGTCAGCCATATTGCCTTTGCCAAACCTGTTGCTAGAGCCACTGGTGCGCGCTGCCTTGCAAGAAGATCTTTCGCCAAATGGCGATATAACAACCCGCGCCGTCATTAGCGTAGATGCCCGTTATGAAGCACGGGTTGTCGCTCGCGAGGCGGGGGTTGTATCGGGAATGCAACTGGCAAAAATTGCGTTTTACCTGATTGATCCAGAGTTGGAAATCACAACACATATTGCGGATGGGGCGAAATGCCGTGTCACAGATGTGTTGATGACAATTTCAGGCTCAGCGGCCTCGATATTGTCAGCGGAGCGGGTCGCGCTCAATTTTGCGGGGCGCATGTGTGGTATCGCAAGCCTGACCGCGCAATTTGTTGCGGCAACACATGGCACCAAGACGCGCATCACCTGCACCCGCAAAACAACGCCAGGGCTGCGCATGATTGAAAAACAAGCGGTTCTGCATGGGGGCGGTTTTAATCACCGGTTTGGTTTGTCCGATGCGATTTTGATCAAGGACAATCATATTGCGGCCGCTGGCAGCATTGAACAGGTCCTGACCCGCGCTCGTAATTTTGCCTCCCATATGATGCGGATTGAGATCGAAGTGGATAATTTGGAGCAACTGCAAGACGTGCTGTGCATTGGGGGTGCTGATGTGGTTCTGCTTGATAATATGGACAATGCGACCTTGATCGAGGCGGTAAAAATGGTGGATGGCCGCATGGTTTGCGAAGCCTCGGGAAATATGACGTTCCCACGCATCGCCGAAGTTGCCGCGACCGGCGCTGATTACATTTCATCAGGGGCATTGACGCACTCGGCCAAAACCTTGGACCTTGGGCTTGATTTTTGAATTTCACCAAAGCCCCAAACGGCTTTAGGTTATCAACGGGAGACTATCATGAGTGCTACGTCAAAAAAAACGGCCCCCTTGCCCGATGATATTCGGAACCCCAAAGGGGGCACGCCTTTGGTTTCACTTACGGCTTATACAACCCCGATGGCGCAGATGATGGATGCGCATTGCGATTTTGTTCTTGTGGGCGATAGCGTTGGCATGGTCTTGCATGGTTTGCCCTCGACATTGGGTGTGACCATGGAAATGATGATCATGCATGGTCAAGCGGTGGCTCGCGGGTTGTGCCAAGCGATGATGGTGATTGATATGCCGTTCGGATCATACGAGCAAAACCCACAACAGGCGTTTGAGAATGCGGCGCGTTTGATGCGCGAAACCCAAGCCGGAGCGGTCAAGTTGGAAGGCGGCAGTCATATGGCCGAAACGATTGCCTTCTTAACGGCGCGGGGCATTCCAGTGATGGCGCATATCGGCCTGACGCCGCAATCTGTTAACACGTTGGGCGGCTACAAAGTGCAAGGCCGTGACGCAGGGGGCGCCTTGGTTTTGACCGATGCCAAAGCCGTGGCCGATGCGGGTGCTTTTGCCGTTGTTCTGGAAAAGATCCCGCAAACATTGGCGGACGAAATCACCAAAGCGGTGGCAATTCCGACCATAGGAATTGGCGCGTCGGCCGGTTGCGATGGCCAGATCCTTGTGGTCGATGACATGCTCGGATTGTTCACAGCGTTTAAGGCCAAGTTTGTGAAACGCTATGCGACATTGGGCGCGCAAGGCGAGGCGGCCATAGCCTGTTACGCTGATGAAGTTCGAAATCGAAGTTTTCCAGCGGCCGAACATATGTTCGCAAGCACGCCGCCTAAAAAGGCAAAATAATCATGACAGCCCCAATCATCCGCACGCTAAAAGAGCTGCGAAGCTTGACTGCAAAATGGAAAGCAAACAACGCGATCATAAGCGTTGTTCCGACGATGGGGGCCTTGCATCCGGGGCATCTTTCGCTGGTACAAGCCGCGCGGAACGCCAGTGACCGGGTGATTGTAACCATCTTTGTAAACCCCAAACAATTTAACAATCCCGATGATCTGAAAAATTATCCGCGCACCGAACATGATGACGCGCGCAAGCTGGAGCCGATTGGGGTGGACGTGATCTATGTGCCCGACGTCGATCAAATTTACCCCAACGGATTTGCCACCAATGTTTCGGTTGCGGGACTAACGGATGTGTTGTGCGGGGCGCATCGTCCGGGGCATTTTGATGGCGTGGCGACAGTGGTTGCCAAACTGTTTATTCAGACCGGTGCCGATATGGCTTTTTTAGGGAACAAAGATTTCCAGCAACTGCAAATTGTGCGCCGTATGGCGGCAGATCTGGACATCCCGATTGAGGTGATCGGCTGCCCCACCATTCGCGAAGACGGCGGTTTGGCGATGTCCTCGCGCAACCTGCTTTTGTCGGATCGTGCCCGTATATATGCGCCGGTTCTTTCAGAAGTGATGACGGATATTGCAACAGGTTTGCACGCTGGAAAAACCATGACAGAATTGCTGGAGGGGGTGCTCGAGCGGTTGGATCAGGCCGGCTTTACATCGGTGGATTATCTTGAGTTGCGCGCGGCGGACGACCTTGCGTTACTGGACACGCCAAGCCGCCCATCGCGCTTGTTTGCAGCCGCATCTCTAGCAGGGGTGCGGTTGATCGATAATATCGAGGTTTGATAACCGGGCGCATAGAAAATGACGTTTCGGCTGGTCTCATGCTGAATTTGAGCGTAGTCAGATCATGAAACGACAAACATCCTCAGGAGCGCAGATGATACGCCACATTGTTTTTTTAGCGCGTCTGATAAGGCCGATATTGACCAAATCATCGCCGGTCTGACGACCCTGAAAGCGATCCCATATTTTCAGCATCTGGAGATAAAAGCAAACACCCGCACCGACCAGTTATCTGGAGAGGTTGATGTGGTCGTTTATGGCGAGTTTGCCAACCAGGACGCGCTCGAGGCCTACAAATCCCACCCGCTGTACCAAAAATCCATCTCATTGGTACGACCCTTGCGAGAGTTGCGTATTGCTGCTGATATTTTGTCAGACAGCTAAAGCGCGGTAAAACTTGCTTTAAGCAACGCCTCTTCATATTCGGCTTTTGCCGTGCTGTCGTAAACAATGCCGCCACCGACATTCAGACGTATATCCCCGCTTTTATCGACAATAAGCGTGCGAATGGCCACGCTGAATGCCATGCGTTTGTCCGGTGCCATCCATCCTATGGCACCGCAATAAACATCACGCGAATCTTGTTCTAGTTGGGAAATAACTTCCATTGCTCGTACTTTGGGCGCGCCAACAACAGAACCACACGGGAACAAGGCGGAAAACAATTGTCGCGTATTAACCCGAGGCAACAACTGGCCTTGCACATGAGAAACCATTTGATGAACAGTCGTGTATGTTTCGATCTGAAATAGTTCAGGCACTTTGACAGACCCAACTTTGCTCACCCGTCCAATATCATTGCGCAATAGATCGGTGATCATCAAGTTTTCAGCCCGATCTTTTGGTGACTGGGCCAGTTCGTGGCGCAGGTCTTCATCTTCAACAATAGAATTCCCACGCCTAATTGTGCCTTTCATCGGGCGGGTTTCAATCAACCCAGACGCGGTGACGCGAAAGAACAGCTCGGGAGAGCGCGATAATATGACCGGCCCACCAAGGTCCATAAAAGCACCATAACTGACGGGTTGCTTCAGGCATAATGCTTGATAAAGCGCGGCCGGCGATGCGGTGGTCTTGGCCAACATCGGAAAGGTTAAGTTGACCTGATAGAGATCACCTGCACAAATATAATCATGTACTTTATCGAAGGCCTTTTTATAGGCTGAAAAATCCAACTGCGGTTCTAGATTGGTTATGGTCGCAGGTGCCTGTTGGAGTTGCGTCGACTGAAAAACATCGGGTGATTTGAAAACACCAAACAACATCAAGGGGCTGCCTCGGTTTTCCGGCAACAAATGTGCCAGTCGGTTTTCAAAATAATAGCCGAGCTCAAAGCTAGCATAGCCAGCGACCCAATGTCCTGCGGCACGGGCCTTTTCAATATCTTCAAATGCTTTTGCTACATCGGCTGTTTCACGCGCGGCAATAATATAAAGCGGTTCACTGAACCGCGTATTATGGCCTAAGGGGCCGTTATCAAAAATCACCTGTTTCATGCAGAACGTGTCTACTTTTGCATTTTGTTGGGAAGTATCTATGTGCGCATAAATGGATTTTACGCTAAATGCCAGTGTGTACAGAATGGTTATTCTGCAAAGGGCATTCGATCCTTGACCTCAATATACTTGCCGCAGCGTTGTTGCATGGATCGGGTTGGGTCTGATACGGAAGTATTCTGTTTCA
>JPUR01000122.1 GCA_001321835.1 Marinosulfonomonas sp. PRT-SC04 | reverse complement strand
TGGCGTGAACTACTCCTTGATCTAAAGGCCCGTGGCCTGAATACCCCACCTAAACTTGCGGTAGGTGATGGCGCTTTGGGGTTTTGGGCGGCATTGCGAGAGGTCTTTCCCCAGACAAAAGGACAACGTTGTTGGGTTCACAAAACCGCAAATATCCTCAATAAAATGCCCAAAGCCCTGCAAGCAAAGGCAAAGGCTGATTTGCATGAAATCTGCCTTCTCGGGCATGCTCGCATGCCCTGTCAGGTTATAGATGGCGGACACCAAGGATGATGCCGGAAAAGCCTTCGACCTCTTCTGTGCAAAATACCAGGTCAAATACGAAAAAGCTGTCGCCTGTCTGAAAAAAGATCGGGATGCACTCCTGACATTCTTTGATTTTCCCGCCGAGCACTGGAAACACATCCGCACCACAAATCCTATTGAAAGCACCTTTGCAACCGTCCGCCACAGAACCAAGAGAACCAAGGGCTGCCTGAAACGAAACACTGCCATGGTGATGGTCTTTAAGCTCATAAAAGAGGCTGAGAAACGATGGCTAAAATTGAGGGGCAAAAACCAATTGCCAAAACTCATTCAAGGCGTCACATTCTCCGACGGGATCGAGATAATCGAAAAACAAACCAAAAGCGCCGCCTGATGATCTCCGTCACCAACTTCTGCGGTTAACTCTCAATCACCCCTGCCAGCGAGCGCGCGGCATAAGCCCCACGCGAAAATCCCAGTAAAAATATCCGGTCACCCACCCGATACCGACTGGCCAAAAACCCATACGCCCGCCGGATTTGCCGGTTGATCCCCCGCCCCGTAATCACATCCAAAGTCGAGCGACAATGCAACCACTGAATGCCACTCTCGTAGCGCAACGACAAATGCTGCGACGGGGCCATCTCGCATAATATCTTAAGGTCAAACCGGCGTTAGATTCACAGCCGCGCGCCAGCGTCGTCATGGTGCCATCAAAAATGATCACATGATCGACCCGCCCCCGCGTTAAAACCGCCGGCGTTTGCGCGTTTTTCGCCCCACGACGCAGCCAACCTGCCAGTCGCTTTATCAACCGCATTTAAAAACACCAATCTGTAAAACATCAATCATATAGTAACCTTTGGCACCCTGCACATAGTCGTCCATAGACATTACCGTGACCCGACCAAAACATAAATAGGCCCGCCGCCCCTAAATACCGCGGCCCCAAACCGCCCGCACACGCGCCCTTCCCCTTGCCCGCATCATTCGTTAGACCCGCGTTCAACACGAAAACATCACCCAAAGGCAGATCCCCATGACGCAGCCCCCAAATACGATGGACAAAACATTTGACGCAAAATCGGCCGAAGACCGCATTTATAAAGCATGGGAAGACGCCAAAGCCTTTGAGGCCGGAGCCAACGCCAAAGACTATGGTAAACCCTTCTCCATCATGATGCCTCCGCCAAATGTCACCGGGGCTTTGCACGTGGGCCACGCCTTTAACAGTACCCTCCAAGACATCCTGATCCGCTGGCACCGGATGCGCGGCGATGACACCCTATGGCAACCCGGCCAAGACCACGCAGGCATCGCCACCCAACTGCAAGTCGAGAAAATGCTGGCCGCCAATGGCGAGCTGCCCCGTTCGTCAATGAAACGTGAAGATTTCATTAAAAAAGTCTGGGAGTGGAAAGATAAATACGGCTCGACCATCATCAACCAGCTGAAACGTCTCGGCGCATCCTGCGATTGGGATCGCAATGCCTTTACTATGGATGAAAATTTTCACGATGCCGTGCTAAAAGTTTTCGTCGACCTTTATAACAAGAAAGATGAAAATGGCCGAGGCCTGATCTATCGCGGCAAACGTCTGGTCAACTGGGACCCGCACTTTGAAACCGCGATTTCCGATCTCGAAGTTGAAAACATCGAAGTCGACGGCCACATGTGGCACTTCAAATATCCCCTCGCAGGCGGCGCGACCTATGAATATGTCGAGAAAGAGGAAGACGGCAACGTCACCCTACGCGAAATGCGCGACTACATTGCAATCGCCACCACACGCCCCGAAACCATGCTCGGCGATGGCGCGGTGGCTGTGCATCCCGATGACGAACGCTACGCTTCCATCGTCGGAAAGCTCTGCGAAATTCCGGTTGGACCAAAAGAACACCGCCGCCTGATCCCGATCATCACCGATGAATATCCTGACATGGATTTCGGCTCGGGTGCGGTTAAAATCACCGGCGCGCATGATCTGAACGATTACGGCGTCGCCAAGCGCAACAACATCCCGCTGTACCGCCTGATGGACACCCGCGCCCAAATGCGGACGGACGGTGCAGATTTTGCTGCCTCCGCCACCCGTGCCAAAGAAATCGCCGAAGGGGCCGAGTTCGCCGACAGCGAAATCGACAACATCAACCTGATCCCAGACGCCTATCGCGGCATGGACCGGTTTGACGCCCGCAAAGCGGTGATCAAAGACATCGACGCCGAAGGCCTAATGATCATGGTCGAAGATAAAAAGATCATGCAACCGTTCTGTGACCGCTCCAAGGTGGTGATGGAACCGATGCTGACCGACCAATGGTATGTCGACGCCGCCAAACTCGCTGGCCCTGCCCGCGATGCGGTGACCGACGGACGCGTCAAAATTATTCCTGAATCAGGTGAAAAAGTATACTTCCACTGGATGAACAACATCGAGCCATGGTGCATCTCGCGCCAGCTGTGGTGGGGACATCAGATACCGGTTTGGTATGGGCCACGGATAGTGGAAGAAGATGAGGGTGGTTACCATCTTTCATATAATCCGCGAAAAGCTTTCTGCGCATCATCTCCAGAAGAAGCACGAGCTGAGGCCGCCGCCTATTATGGCGAAAACACTGAAATCGTGTTCAGCAAATACGACGACCTACCTGCTTTGGAAGGTCAGCAAAAGATTGCAAACCCCAGTGCATCCAGCTCTGGCTCGCCCGGTAACATGAATACTACGAAAGTTACACTTTCTCGCGACCCCGACGTCCTAGACACATGGTTTTCCTCCGGCCTCTGGCCCATCGGCACCCTCGGCTGGCCCAATGAAAACGACCCCGCCTACCAAAAATATTTCCCCACCTCGACCCTGATCACTGGCCAAGACATCCTGTTCTTCTGGGTCGCCCGCATGATGATGATGCAGCTCGAAGTCACTGGCGAAGTGCCGTTCGACACCGTCTATCTGCACCAATTGGTCCGCGATGAAAACGGCGTAAAAATGTCCAAAACCTTGGGCAACGTGATTGATCCGCTCGACATGATCGACGAATTCGGCGCCGACGCCCTGCGCTTCACCATGACCTCAATGGCCAGCATCGGCGGCTCGCTAAAACTGTCAATGGAACGGGTCGCAGGCTACCGAAATTTCGGCACCAAACTCTGGAACGCAGTCTCCTTCGCGCAATTCAACGAATGCCACCCAGACCCCGAATTTGATCCATCCGCCGTAAAACTGCCGCTGAATAAATGGATGGTCGGCGAAGCTGCCAAAGCCTTTGACGCCTATAACGCAGCGCTCAACGCCTACCGTTTCAACGACGCCGCCAGCGCCGCTTACGTCTTTGTGCGCGGAACCTTGTGTGACCGATACCTCGAGTTCACCAAACCGACGTTCTTCTCCGAAGACGCCGCAGCCATCAAAGAAACCCGCGCCACAATGGCATGGATCATTGATCAATCGCTGATCATGCTGCACCCGATCATGCCCTTCATCACCGAAGAACTCTGGGGCATCACCGGCAAACGCGACAACATGCTGATCCACCAAGATTGGCCAACCTATACCGCGGCTGATCTGGTCGATCCCGAGGCAGATCGCGAAATGAACTGGGTCTCTGATTTGGTCGACAAAATCCGCTCGGTACGGGCCGAAGTCAACGTGCCAGCCGGTGCCAAAATCCCGATGCTGATGCAAAGTCTGGACGCCGCAGGCCGCAGCGCATGGGCCAACAACGAGGCCCTGATCAAACGCTTGGCCCGGATCGAAACCCTGACCGAAACTGAAACCCTGCCTAAGGGGGCTGCGACCATCACGGTTGAAGGCGGCGTCTTCGCCCTGCCCCTCGCTGACATCATTGATGTGGCGGCCGAAAAGGAACGCCTAGAAAAAACCCTGGGCAAACTAACGAAAGAGATGGGAGGCCTCAAGGGCCGCCTAAACAACCCCAAATTCGTCGCTAGCGCCCCTGATGCGGTGGTTGCGGAATCCCGCGAATTACTAACCCAAAAAGAAGCAGAGGCCGCCAAACTAAAGGCCGCAATAGATCGGCTCGTCGAGCTCGGTTAATTCCAAATGGCCCAAATATCCGCGCCGCAGACATAAAAGTTTTCTTGCCTGCGGCGCGGATATTCATACGTGCTTCCAGTTGAAAACGAAACAAAACGCACCCCAAGAGTGGGTGATTTTTGATGCTTTATCATAGTGTAACTGGAAACACGGCAACCATTTGGAAACCAAAATCGAGCACCCTACAAAAGCGGTACAGGCGGGGACGCCGATGACCGCCCATTTGGAAGACGCCTCGTTTTGCCAACCGCGAGGCGAGGCGTTGCCCTTTGTCAGGACGATCAGTCCTGACTCAAATCCCCCCACTCAACCGCCCGCATCATGCCCTGCGACTTATCGTAAACCTGCGTCAAAATCCGCCGCCGCCACCGTACTGGCCAGAAATCCTCGACGCGTTAGCTCGATCGACATATGTCACCTCCTGCTGGTTGCGAATGGCTCTCACATGAATCCTAGGGCGGCTATTTTGAACAGCCCCCTTGTCGCAGCCGTCAGAATGCGCAATCAATCCGACATGACTGGACCCAGATACACCCCGATGATCGCCTCACTCCCCTCCACCGTGCCGTTCGTTGGTCCCGAAGTGCAGGAACGCGCCCGTGGCCATGCGTTTGACGCCCGCCTCGGTGCCAATGAAAACGTCTTTGGCACCTCGCCCAATGCCATCAAGGCCATGCAAAACGCGGTGCCTGAAACATGGATGTACGGCGATAGCGCCAGCCATGATTTGCGCAGCGCTTTGGCCACCCATCACGGGGTCAACATGGACAACATCGTCATCGGCGCGGGCATCGACGGGCTGCTTGGCTCATTGGTGCGCATGACCGTGACGGCAGGCGACAAAGTCGTGACCTCGGCGGGCGCATACCCGACCTTCAACTACCACGTGAACGGCTTTGGCGGTGAATTGGTGCAGGTGCCGTTTAAGGACGACCGCGAAGACCCAAATGCCCTGATAAAAATGGCCCGCGAGGTCAACGCCAAGCTGATCTACATCGCCAATCCAGACAACCCGATGGGCACATGGCACAACGCTGACGTAATCGCCGATATGATCAACCGCGTGCCCGACGGCTGCCTGCTGGTGCTGGACGAGGCCTATGTCGAATTTGCCCCAGAAGGCACCGCGCCGCCGATGCAGGCCAGTGATCCTCGTGTCATCAGAATGCGCACATTCTCAAAGGCTTACGGCATGGCTGGTGCCCGCGTTGGGGCCGCGATTGGCCACCCTGATCTGATCGGAAACTTCGCCAAAGTCCGTGATCATTTCGGCATGAGCCGCGTATCACAAGCCGGTGCCTTGGCCGCGTTGCAGGACCAATCCTACCTGCAACAAACCCTGAAAAACGTCAAAAAATCCTGCGCTCGGATCAGCCAAATCGCTCGCGACAACAGGTTATCGCCCTTGCCCACCGCGACCAATTTCGTGACCATTGATTGCGGTGCAGATGGCGATTTTGCCCGTGCCATCGTCGCCGAAATGATCGCACTTGGCATTTTTATTCGGATGCCCTTTGTCGCCCCTCAAGACCGCTGCATCCGCATTTCGGCAGGCACGGAAGCAGACTTAAACCTGCTTGAAAAAACCTTACCCAAGGCCCTGCTCGCGGCCAAAACCAAAAAGAGATAAATCATGTCAAAAGCACAAATTGGCGTTTACGGACTGGGCACAATGGGCAGCGCTTTGGCGCTGAATATGGCCGACAATGGCTTTCAGGTGGCGGTGACCAACCGCGAGGCCGACTGGATCGCACCCTTCATCAAAGAAGCCGGTGCCTTGGCGAAAAACTTGCAGCCGCATGCCGATTTAGCCGATTTCGTCACGGGCCTAAGCACCCCCCGCGTGATCCTGTTCATGATCCCATCCGGCAAGCCGATGGACGGGATGATCGACACCATCACCCCGCTGCTCGAGCCGGGCGACACCATCATTGATGGCGGCAACGCCAATTTCCACGACACCCGCCGCCGCAGCGCTGCGATGGCCCGTAACGATCTGCATTTCGTCGGCATGGGGGTTTCGGGCGGCGAAAGCGGCGCGCGGCATGGCCCCTCGATGATGGTCGGCGGCAGCGCGCACAGCTGGACCCAACTCAAACCAATCCTGCAAGCAATCTCGGCCAAATTTGAGGGTGATCCTTGCGTTGATCACCTCGGTCCAGATGGCGCAGGCCACTTCGTTAAAACTGTGCACAACGGCATTGAATACGCTGATATGCAAGCAATTGCCGAAATTTACGCGCTGCTCCGAGACGGAGCCGATTGGCCCGCAGCCAAAATAGGCGACCTGCTGAGCGGCTGGAACGATGGCCCACTGCACTCCTATCTGGTGGAAATATCTGGCAAGGTTTTGCAAGCGGTAGACCCAGAAACCGGCACTGCTATGGTTGATCTGATCGTTGATCAGGCCGGCCAAAAAGGCACTGGCCGCTGGACTGCAATCGAAGCGCTAAAGCTGGGCCAATCCGCCAGCGCCATTGAGGCCGCCGTCGGCGCGCGCTCGTGGTCGTCGGAAAAAGCCACCCGCATCGCCGCGCAATCTCTGCTCAGCGCCGCCACCGACCCAATAGATTTGCCCACCGCAGATGACCTTGAAGCCGCGCTTTTGGCCGCACGCATCCTTGGCCACGCCCAAGGTTTTCGCGTGTTGCAAGCCGCCTCTGATGAGTACGATTGGTCCCTCGACATGCCACGCATCGCCGAAATTTGGCGGGCGGGTTGCATCATTCGCTCCTCCCTGCTGGACGATCTGGCCGTGGCCTTTCGCAGTGACTTACCACAAGATGAATTGATCCTCGCCCCCGCCATCCGCGCGCGCCTTGAAACAACAATCGCGCCCCTGCGTCGCGTGGTCATGGCCGGTATCAGCAGCGGTATTCCTGTGCCGACTTTGGCCGCCTCACTGGCATGGTTTGACAGCATCCGCACCGCCCGTGGCAGCACCAATTTAATCCAAGCCCAACGCGATTTCTTTGGCAAACACGGCTTTAAACGCACCGATAAAGACGGCAAACATCACGGCCCATGGAACACATAATATGACACAGATCACCATTGATGCAATCAGAGCCGCCCAACGACAAATCAAGGGCCGGATCATCCGTACACCCGTTCTGGACCTGCGCCAAACTGGGCTTGAAGACCTGCTGCCAACCGGTGCCACCGTCACCATGAAGATGGAGCTGTTTCAAAAAGCAGGCTCGTTCAAGGCGCGCGGAAACCTTTTGTCCGTCGAGGCCCTCACCAATGAGCAACGCGCCGCTGGCGTTACCGCAGCGTCAGGCGGAAACCATGCATTGGCGCTGGCTTGGGCCGCAAAAGCCGCTGGCACCTCGGCCAAAATCGCGATCCCGAAACCCGCTGATCCGATCCACATTGATGGGTGCCGTGCGCTGGGAGCTGAGCTTGTGCTCTGCGACAGCATCATCGAGGTGTTTCCGAAAATGCACGAGATCGCTGAGGCCGAGGGGCGCAGCATTGTGCATCCGTTCGAAGGCTATAACATGTCGCTGGGGGCTGCCACCTGCGCCGCCGAGCTGTTTGCCGACGTGCCCGATCTTGAGGTCGTGGTGCTGCCTGTTGGCGGTGGGGGGCTGATTTCGGGGATGGCGGCGGCGTTGAAACTGCTGAACCCCGAGATTGAGCCGTTTGGCGCTGACAGCATGTATCAAAGCTTCCAGTCCGGCAAACCAGAAGCGATTGATAAGGTTGACACAATTGCCGACAGTCTTGGCTCACCAACTGCACTTCCGTATTCCTATGAAATGACCCGCGCCAATGTCACCGAGATCATTCGCGTTTCAGATGACGATCTGCGCCAGACCATGCGGGTGATGAACGAGAGCTTGAAACTGATGGTCGAGCCTGCCTGTGCGGCCTCGCTCACTGGTGCAATCGGGCCGCTAAAATCCCGCCTTGAGGGCAAAAATGTCGGCCTGATCGCCTGCGGAGCCAACATCAGTCGCGCCCGTTTCATGCAGTTGGTTGGCTAGAACAGCCTCCCGAAACGACGTTTATGTATCGCCCGGAACGCCATAAGACGGCGCTTCGCGTGGATCCAACGCGCGCTGGGTATAGGCGTCGAGCTGCGGCTTATAAATCTCCCACGCCGTGGCGATGTTTTCTATCGGGCAAGCCTCGGTCCAGTCGCAGCGCAAATCGGCCACTGGCCAGCTGACCTTATCGACAATTTTCATTCCAGCAGAATGCACCGGCCCCGCCTCACCGCCGGCCACCAGCGCGGCACGCATCGCTGCGATCAACCGATCCCCGATGTGACCTTCGGTTGATAAATATGCATCGACAATCGCTTGCGGCACGCTGTCATTGGCCAAAAGATTGCCACCCGAGGCAACGTTTTCAGCAGAGGTCTGCGTCCAGATACCCAGTGAATTTGGGCCGGAATGGATCGCGGTTCCACCGATTTTATCCACTGCCAAAACCTGCCGGTATTCGATGAATTTACTGCGCTCGACAACCGCGGCAATGGCGTCTGTGGCCGACATGCCGCCCGCCATCAAATCCAACGTCAATGGCCCCAATGACGGGTCCGTTACGTTTTGCGAGGCAACCGCCCCAACACCGGCCCGCGCAAACGCGCAACGCGCCGCCACAGCGGGCGAAGACGAGGCAATCGCCATGCCAAACATGCCGGTCTTTTCACAGCGGGCAACCAAGGAAAATGTCATATCAACCTACTCCGAAATCACTGCGGAGATCACTGCGGTTGCATCAATTTCGACCAACCAATCTGGCCGCGCCAAAGCCTGCACAACCAACCCAGTTGAAACCGGATACACGCCTTTGATGTATTCGCCCATGGTGCGGTACACGGCCTCGCGGTGGCGCACATCGGTGATGTAAACCACGACCTTAACCAGATCTTGCATGGTGCCACCGGCCTCCTCGATCAGCTGCTTGATGTTCTGCATCACCTTGTGGGTTTGCTCAACCGGATCATGGCTGCCGATGTTGACCGCGTCATCCAGATTTTGCGGGCATTGGCCGCGAAGATACACGGTTTTGCCGCCCTGCGTGACCACGGCCTGACACAGATCATTATCCAGATCCTGCTCTGGATAGGTCTCTTTGGTGTTGAATTTACGAATTCTGGTATGCGCCATTTTGGCTTCCTTTTCATGTCACTTTAGGACTAAATTATCTGGCTGGTTTGGAAATATCTAGAGTATTGTGCCGCTCACTCTTTGACGTCTGATGCGCCGCGATATGCTAGGTATTTGCGTTGCGTGGCCATGTGATCGGCAACATGTTTGGCATCATGCCAGACCCCCCAAATAAACGGCGATCCGCGCCGCGACTGCCATGGCAACCCGAGGAAATACACCCCCGGCTCTGTCGTCACACCGCGCTGATGCTTGGGTTTTCCGGCCTGATCCAACACATCAACTTGTAGCCAGCTGTAATCGGTGGCAAATCCAGTCGCCCAAATAATCGAGGTGATATCGGCTTTGGCCATATCCAATTCAAGCACAGGATTGGTCACACAATCAGGGTCTGGTTGGACATCACGTGCCTCAGGTTCTTCTGGCAAATCAAGCCCCATGCGCTCACTATAAGCATCGGCAGCGTCCAACAGAGACAGATAATTCGCATCCCCCTGCGCAAGGTTATCGGCCAAATCAGGCATAAAACTGACCACGCCATCCTTGAAGGATTTGGTCAGGCCAACAAGCATCATCCCCGCATTTGCAAAGCGCCGAAAGTCGACAGTATGACCGCCGCGCGCCCCACTAACCGCGATGGTGACATGCTCTTTGCCAACCTCAACGGCCTCATCATCCCACTTGCCCAGCACCCCAAGCCACCAGACAAAATCACGACCACGATAGCTGCGCGGCGGGCGATCGTGCGAGCCAACAGACAAATAAACCTGCTTGCCGGAACGCATCAGCTCTTCCGCAATTTGCGCCCCAGAAGACCCCGCCCCAATCACCAAAACCGCGCCTTTTGGCAGCTGATCAGGATTGCGATACGCACTAGAATGGATCTGCATCAGCCCCGCGTCGGTGGGTGCAACCGCCGGAATAACTGGCCGCTGAAACGGGCCCGTCGCGGCCACAATATTGTTGGCTTCAAACAGCCCTGCGGATGTCTCAACCAAAAAACCAGCCCCCGTCTCGCGCCTCGTTACCTTAAGAACATCGACCCCAGTGCGGATCGGCGCATTGTTCATTTCAGCATAGGCGACCAAATAATCGGCGACCTCCTCCTTGGTGACAAAATCATCCGGACCGGCCCCCGCGAACTCCATATTCGGAAAACGATCATGCCATGCCGGACCATTGGCCACCAATGAATCCCAGCGTTCACTGCGCCACCTCTCGGCAATCCGGCTGCGCTCTAGAACCACATGCGAGACCCCGCCATTGCTCAAATGTTCGCTCATCGCGACACCGGCCTGACCACCGCCAACCACCAGCGTGTCTACTTTTTCAATCGTCATGTCGGCTCTCCTTCTCAGAGTTTCAGTCTGTTGACGGCTGCGTTAATACCGCCCAAGTAAGGCTCTAGATTTCACAAAATAGTGCAGCTTCGAAAGAACTGTTTCACTTAACCTAACATAGGCCCTACCTAAGCCATCTGACCACAACCAGCCCGAGCCCGAGCAGCGTAAATCAGCAGCGTGTAAATATAAAACCTTGAAATCATTCGAGCATCAGGAAATAAATACATTATGGCATTGCGTTTCACCCTTCGACAACTTGAATACTTCGTGGCGGTTGGCAACGCGGGATCAATCGCGCGGGCCGCAAGCCGCGTGAACGTGTCTTCGCCGTCCATTTCCACCGCGATTTCACAGCTTGAGGACGAATTTGGCCTATCGCTTTTTGTGCGTGAACATGCGCGTGGCCTGTCGTTAACCCCCGCCGGCAACGAGCTTATGAAACACGCCGAAAAGCTGCTGATCGATGCCAAACAATTGAACAACTTGGCAAATATTATGTCCGGAAATATACGCGGCCAACTGCGGATTGGCTGCTTGCTCACCTTTGCGCATCTGGTGCTTCCTGGCATCCGGCGCACATTTGAACACGCCCATCCGGACGTTCGCATCACCCAAATGGAGCTGCACCAACTGGAGATATTCGAGCACCTGAGACGGGCCGAAATTGATCTAGCGCTGAGTTATGATCTGGATATCCCCACTGATCTGGCATTCCTGCCCCTGCTGGAATTGCCACCCTATGCGCTGGTCAACACCACCCACCCCTTGGCCGAGTCCACCACAGTTTCGATCACCGATTTGCAAGATTTGCCAATGATCTTGCTGGATTTACCGCACAGCAGCTCGTATTTTATCTCCCTGTTTTCAAAGGTTGGCGCCAAACCGGTGATCGCAGAACGCACCAAAGATATGGCAGTAATGCGCAGCCTTGTGGCCAATGGGTTCGGCTATTCTATCGCCAATACCCGCCCGCAGAACGACCATTCTCCGGACGGGAAAAAACTGCGTTTTATTCCGCTTTCCGGTGACGTACGGCCCATGAAACTGGGGATCATCACCAGAGACGGCGCGCAGGATACGCTCACAGTGAAGGCCTTTGTTGAGCATTGCAAAACCTCCATCACCGATGAAAACCTCCCAGGGATCAATATCGCCCGACAGCCCCACACGCGGAGACGTTGATATGACACAAGCACTTGATATTCTTGAAAAACTCATCGGGTTTCGCTCGATCAGCGCCAATTCAAATCTCGATATTATTGACTATATCGAGCATTTTTTGACGGCCCGCAGCTTCACCACGCACCGAATTTATGACCCCACAGGAACCAAAGCCGGACTGTTCGCACGCCTTGGGCCTGCGGGCCACGGCATCCTGCTTTCGGGCCACACTGATGTGGTGCCAGTTGCGGGCCAAGACTGGTACAAAGCGCCGTTCAAATTAAGCCAACAGGACGCTCGCGTCTACGGTCGCGGCACCACAGATATGAAGGGGTATCTTGCTTCGATGCTGGCGCTGGCAGATCGAGCCTCGCACACAAAACTAAGCGAACCGCTGAAGTTGTCGTTTTCCTATGACGAAGAAATTGGCTGCGTTGGCATCCAACATATGATTGGCCAATTGAACAAGACCATCGGCCTGCCGCGCGCCTGTTTTGTCGGCGAGCCAACCGAAATGCAGGTGGCAATTGGCCACAAAGGCAAGGCGGCACTACGGGCCACGTGTCATGGGCAAAGCGGTCACTCGGCCCTTGCGCCACAGTTTTTAAACGCCCTGCATCTGGCCACTGATTTCGTGACCGCGTTGCGAGGCTTGCAACAAGATTTGGCCGAGAATGGTGCACAGGATCCAGCCTATAACATTCCATATTCCACCGTGCATGTTGGTAAGTTGACTGGTGGCATTGCACTGAATATCGTCCCTGACAACGCTGTTGTAGATTTTGAATACCGCCATTTGGCCGCCGATAATCCCACTGATTTACTGGCAAGAATTCAGGTGGCCGCTCGCGAAGTAGAGGCCCGATACCCAGCGGCCCGCATCATCATTGACCAATACAACGCCTACCCCGGCTTGGATGTTGATGAGGGTTCAGAAATCGTCACATTGGCCAAAAAACTTGCCCAAACCAACACAGTCACCAAAGTTGCTTTTGGCACCGAGGCTGGCTATTTTAATGCGCTCGGCATCCCGACAATTGTTTGTGGGCCGGGCTCTATGCAAGGCCAAGGCCACAAACCAGATGAATACATCAGCCTTGCCCAACTCGCGGCGTGTGATGCGATGATGGACAAGGTTTTGGATGAATTACGTGGTTAATATTTAATCCACGTGGTTTTTAGCGCCGAATACTTATCAAACGAATGCAGTGATAAATCTCGGCCATAGCCGGATTGCTTCATGCCGCCAAATGGCGTCATCACACTCAGCGCATCGACTGTATTTACCGAAACCGTGCCCGCATTCAACGCATCAGAAACCCCCAAAGCGCGCGACAAATCACGGGTCCAAACCGAGGCGGCCAGTCCGTAAATGGTGTCATTGGCGATGGCGATCGCCTCCTCGTCACTGCTGAAACTTTGCACGGTCAGCACCGGTCCAAAGACCTCCTCGCGGGCAATTTCGTGGTCACTTTCGACATTGTCAAAAATCGTCGGCGTCACAAACGCGTCCGAACCATTCAACGTCAACCGCTCGCCGCCCGTCACCAATCGGCTGGTACGCTTGCCGCTCTCGACCAACCGCATCACGTTATCAGTGTGGGCGCGATCCACCATCGCCCCTAACGTCGAGGCCGGATCAAGCGGATCACCGGGCACCACCGCTTCAGCCAGCACCTTCATGCGCTCGACCATCTCGTCCTTGATCGAGGCATGCACCAATAGGCGCGAATTGGCGGAGCAAACTTCGCCCTGATTAAAGAAGATCCCGAACGCCGCCATATCGGCCGCCGCATCCAGATCAGCGTCTGCAAAAATCAGGTTAGGGCTTTTGCCGCCAGTTTCCAGCCAGACCTGCTTCATATTGCTTTCACCGGCGTAACGCTGGAACATTTTCCCAACCGCCGTGGAGCCTGTGAACACCAAACAATCCACATCCTGATGGCGGCCCAAGGCTTGGCCAGCGTCTTCGCCATAGCCCGGAACCACATTCAAAACCCCGTCTGGCAGACCGGCCTCACAGGCAAGCTCGGCCAAAAACAACGCTGATAACGGCGACTGTTCTGCCGGTTTCAAAACCACCGAATTGCCGGTGGCCAAGGCCGGTGCCAACTTCCATACGGCCATATCCAGCGGAAAATTCCACGGCACCACCGCCCCAATCACCCCAAGTGGAATCCGCCGCATCAAGGCCAGATCACGACCGCCTGTTGGGGCAATCTCGTCATACAGTTTATCAATCGCCTCAGCGTGCCATTGAAAGAAATGCGCCGCCCCTGGGGCATCAACGGTGGAGCTGTCCTTGATCAATTTACCCATATCCAGTGTGTCCAGTAGGGCAAACTCAGGGATGTTTTCACGGATCAGCCCCGCCAATTTCAACAGTACTTCTTTGCGCTCTGACGGGGTTTTACCAGACCAAGACTTATCATCAAACGCGCGGCGCGCAGATTTTACCGCGCGGTCAATATCCTCGCCAGTGCCACGGGCAACTTCCGTTAAAACCGCGCCGGTGGCGGGGTTTATGGTTTCAAATTTCTGGCCCAAAGCCGCGTCACAAAACCGGCCATCAATGAAACATTGGTTGCGGAATTTCAATTTGGCAGCTTTGGATTTCCAGTCTGCAAATGTCAGATCGCTCATGTGAGTATACCTTAAGTTGGCAGACCAGCGGTGACAGCAATGATGCTTTCCCGCAGGATGCCTTCGATTTCACCAATCAACCCTTCGTCCATAATCAGGGTCGGAGACAAGATCAGAATGTTGCCCAACGGGCGTGCAATCAATCCGCGTTTCTGGGTTTCCTGCGCGATCCGCAAACCAATATTGACCTCATCCGCGTAGGTTTCCTTGGTGGTTTTGTCTTTGACAAACTCCATTCCCATCATGAAATGACTGCCGCGCACATCGCCAATAATATCGAGATCAGCCAATCCACGCAGCGCATTTTCAAACACTTTTCCGGTGACTTGCACTTTTTGCGGAATCTGTTCATCTTCCAGAATGGCGATATTGGCCAACGCAGCAGCCGCGGCTGCCGGATGGCCAGAGTAGGTCATACCATGCAAAAACATCGCACCTGGCTCCGAGATCACCTCGTAGATTTCATCCGAAATAATTGTCGCTGACAGCGGTTGATACCCCGAGGTCAGCCCCTTGGCGGTGGTGATAATATCCGGTGTCATCCCAAACACATCTTGCGAGGCAAACATGTGGCCCAAACGCCCAAATGCCGTCACCACCTCGTCGGCGATGTACTTAATATCATGTTCGGTGGTGATTTCGCGCATCCGCTGGTGATAACCATTCGGCGCGACCAGAACGCCCCCAGCCCCCATGATCGGTTCGGCGATAAAGGCAGCGATGTTTTCCGCACCAATATTTTGGATTGATTGCAGCATATCCTCGGCCAGCGCTTCTAAAAACTCGGCCTCGGTCATGTCGCCCGCTTCGCGGTAGCCATAGGGCGAGCGCAAGTGATGCACCAAACCATCGGCGGCGGTGTCCCAACCTTCGCTATAGGCGGGCGTGGTCATCGCCATCGCCAGATGGGTTGAGCCATGATAGGCGCCAATCCGCGACAGGATTTTCTTCTTATTTGGGCGCCCAAGCCGATTGTTATAATGGTGCAACATCCGAATGGCGGTGTCATTGGCCACCGAGCCAGAGTTGCCAAAATAAACCCGGTTCAGATTGCCCGGCGCAAGGCTGGCTAATTTGGCCGCCAACTCAGCCGCGGCGGGATGCGTGAAGTTGTAAAACGTCGAGTAATAATCCAGCGTTTGCAGCTGCTTGGTGATCGCGTCGATGATTTCCGGGCGACCGTGGCCGACATTAACACACCACAAACCACCGATGCCATCGATCAGTTTATTGCCCTCGCTGTCCGTCACGTAAGCCCCCTTGGCTGCCACAATCGCAGTGCGTGCACCTTGCTGTTTCAACCCATCCAGATCCGCAAAAGATTGGATCAAATGCTCGTCTTGAGCCAAAATATTTTCAGTGGTAAGCTTGTTCATAGGATCACTCCGTTTTTAAATGTTTAGCGGCTCGCCGCATCAAAACCTTGCAGCACATTGACTGTGTTCAGACCAATTTCACCGACGTCATAGCCCCCCTCCATCACGAACAGGGTCGGCAGGCCCGCCTGTGCGATGTCGCGGCCCATAGTGGTAAAATCATCGCTGACCAGTTTGAAAAAACTGATCGGATCATGCTTAAATGTGTCGACGCCTAGCGAAATCACCAGCGCATCGGGCGCATAGTTTTTCACCTTTTCCAACGCCTCCAGCAACGCGGCGCGCCAAGTCACAAAACCGGTGCCCTCGGCCATCGGATAGTTGTGGTTGAACCCTACACCTGCCCCCGCGCCAGTCTCATCGGCGTAGCCCAGAAAGTGTGGGAACGCATCGGCCGGATCGCCATGCAGCGATAGAAACTGCACATCATCGCGCATGTAGAAAATGTCCTGCGTGCCGTTGCCGTGGTGGAAATCAACATCCAAAATCGCAACCCGTTTGGCCCCGTTGTCGAGAAAACTCTGGGCGGCAATCGCGGCATTATTCAAGAAGCAATAACCGCCAAACATATCAAGGGCTGCGTGGTGGCCGGGCGGACGACACAGCGCAAATATGCCGCGCGCTCCGCCCATCACCAGCTTGGCGCCACTCAGCGCGACTTGGGCGCTGGAATAAGCGGCCTCCCAAGTTCCATCACTGATCGTGGTCTCGCTGGCCAAGGAATAGTAACCCATTTTACCGTCAATATGGCGTGGACAACGTTGCACCATCCGGCGCGCTGGCCAGCAGGTGGTCATCGCCTCGCCCTTATATCCTTCGGCCAGCCAATCCAGCCATGCGGTTTGCAGAAAATCTACAAAGCCTGCATCGTGGATTTTCAAAATCGGCGCCATGCCAAATTCATCGGGCGCAATCACCTCGCCCAAACCCACGGCTTCAATCCGCTCAAGGATGTATTTCATCCGAGACGGGCGCTCAAAGGGTTCGACCAACTCGCCGCCAGACAGCTCGAATTTAGAATTTCTCAGCAGGTGTTTTTCGGAATATACGGTTTTCATTTTATGTCCTAATTTCAAAGCGCGTGGCGGTATTTTGAAAACGAGATTTGGCGGTCTTGATTTGGCGGCCTTAAGGGCTGTCAGATCATTAAATTTAGCGCCCTTTCCGTGTCCATAAAGCTGCCCTTTCCCAGCCCCTCCCCCGCACTCGCGGGAGAGGGTTGTTAACCTTAGGTTTTAGAAGGTGCTGGGCTTATTTAAGCAGCTGCGTCCAAATACGTTCGATCAGTTTTTGGCCCTTCAAAGTACAGGATTTGCCAAATTTAACCGGCACGGTTGGGGTGGCCAATTCAGGCGCACCGATCATGTCCTCGTTGAAAAATGCCTCGGCCCCGACAATGGCCGTGGCGTAGCGGGCGAAATTCGCGTTAATCGCGATATTTTCAGGATCCATCATAAAGTTCATGAAGACTTTGGCCGCCTCAACATTGCTGGCGCCCGTTGGCACAACGATTGAATCGAACCAGCCAACCACACCTTCTTTTGGAAAGGCGTAAACGATGTTTTCATTCACTTCCAAACGGCCCTTCATGGTGTCGCCGTTCCACGCGCTCGCCATGATCACTTCGCCATTGGCCAAGCGGTCAGTCATGCTTTCAGAGGCGTACAGCAGCACGGCGTCTTTTTGGCCCTTAAGCACTTCCAGAATACGCTTGGCATCTTGCGGATCTTCGGTGCAGAATGGAATATCCAGGTACAGGCTGGCGATTGTGACGACTTCATCAGCGCTTTTGAACACTTGCAAACGGCCTTTAACCTGATCGCTTGGCTCAAAGAATTCCTTCAGGGATTCCAGTTTACCATCATATAGATCAGAACGATATTGCACCGAAGCCGAGCCCCAATGCCACGGAACTGAATATTCTTGCGCCGGATCCCACGGTGGATTTTGAAATTTCGCCACCACGTTTTTATAGTTCGACATGCCTTTGATGTTGATTTTCTGGATCAGGTCTTCTTTGATCAGGATTTCAACAAAATGCTGGCTGGGGAACACCACATCATAACCGGTGGCGCCGGTTTGCAATTTGGCCAACAGAGTTTCGTTGGAATCAAACGTATCAACCACCACTTTGATGCCGGTTTCAGCCTCGAATTTGGTGATCAGGTCAGGGGCTGTGTAGTCAGTCCAATTATAAACGTGCAGCGTTTCTGCAAATACGACCGAAGATGTCAGCCCCATCACGACAGCCAAAAGGCCGGTTTTTACTGTTTTTATCATAGTGTTCCCTCCCTGGGATTTGGTTATTTTCGGGGTTTGGATGCGAACCAATAAAGCGAGACCAACACCAGCGACACCCCAAATAAGATGGTAGAAATGGCATTGACCTCGGGTGAGATCCCTTGCCGGATCATCGAGTAGATATAGACCGGCAAAGTGGTGGTGCCCGCGGTCGAAACCATCAGCGAGATGATGAAATCATCCAGTGAGATCACGAATGACAATGTGGCGCCAGCCAAAATTCCGGGCATCATCATCGGCAAAGTGATGTAGCGAAACGCCTGCCATTCGGTCGCGTATAAATCACAGGCCGCCTGTTCCATATCGGTGTCCATCCCCTCAAGGCGGGCGCGGATCGGCATGAAGGCAAACGGGATGCAAAACACCGTGTGGGCGATGATCAGATTGCCAAGGCCAAAGTTCATTCCAATCGCGGAAAAGAACATCAAGGTGGCCACCGCGGTGACAATTTCCGGCACGATCAGCGGCAAGGTCATCACCCCAACAGACAGGCCTTTGCCCTTAAATGAGCCACCCCGCGCCAAAGCCAGCGCACCGGCTGTTGCGATTGTGGTGGCCAAGATCGTTGCGATCACCCCAATGATCAACGAGTTTTTGGCAGCGTCCAGTATGGCCCCGTTGGTCAGCACCTTGGCGTACCAATCAAGGCCAAACCCCTTCCAAACCATGGCGCGGGTGCCGGTGTTGAACGAATAGGCGATCAGCACAATAATCGGGAAATACAGGAAGGCATAGAAAAATCCGACCAGCACATAAAGCTTGCCGAAATGCGCGACGTTGCCAGCCCCTTTAGCCTTGCGCTTACGGCTCATGCTCATGATCCACCTTGGCGTTTATCAACGCGGTTAAAATGCGCGTACAGCAGCATATTGCAGATCACAAAGAGCAATAATATCGCCGCCAGCGCCGAACCAAACGGCCAATTGCGTGCGGTCGCGAACTGGAATTGCACCAACGTGCCCAGCATCAGGTTCTTGGCACCGCCCAGCATATCAACCGTGATGAAATCGCCCATACACGGGATGAAAACCAAAATCGCACCGGCCGCAATTCCGGGCGCTGTCAACGGGATCACCACATGCCGGATCGCGCCCCATTTATTAGAATAGAGATCGGCGGCGGCCTCGACCAATCTAAAGTCAAGTTTTTCCATGCTGGCATAGATCGGCAAAACCATCAGCGGCAGATAGGTATAAGTCAAACCGATCACCACAGCCGTCGGCGTATAAAGCAAACCAAGCGAGCCATCCGGCTCAAGGATACCCAGAAACCGCAAGGGAATATCAATGATACCGCCGCGCCCAAGGATCAAAAGCCATGCAAAAATTCGGATCAGCATGTTGGTCCAAAACGGCAAAGTCACAAGAAATATCAACAGGTTACGGCGGCGCTCATTTTGGCGGGCAATATAATATGCCACTGGGAACGCAACGCAAACAGTGATCGACGTGGCGATCGCTGCCAGTAAAAGCGAGCGGCCAATAATCCTCAGATAGGCGGGATCAAACGCTAGGTTATCATCAAAATCCACCTTGAACAGCAGTTGTTGATAGGCATCAAACGACAGATTCGGATGCACACCGCCATAGACATTCTGCTCCATGAACGAGATTCCGATCATGATACACAGCGGAATCATCATGAAAAAACCAACGACCAAATAGGTCGGGCTTAGGGCCAACCAGCGAACCCGCGCACTTCTCTCAAACGCCGAACTCATGAGGTCAGCACCGAAACGGCGCCGGTCTCAAAATCTATACCGACCGCGTCCCCCACCGTAAGCGGGGCCCGGTCGCGCTCCTCCCGTGTGGTGCAGCGCGCTTTGATCACCGTACCATCCGCAAGCTCGGTTGAGTAAATCGTTGTGCGGCCAAAGAATGATTTATGGGTCAGGGTGGCGTTCATGCGGCCAGCACCGGCCTCAAGCAACAACACATTTTCAGGCCGGATATTCAGCGAAAGCCGGTCGCCCACAGCCATGTCCGTGGGCTGTTCAATCGGCACCGAAATACCTGACGTGGTTTCATACCGCGTGTGGGTCGCGTCTTTTGCAACCACGGTCACATCAAGAATGTTGGTGTCGCCAATGAAATCAGCAACAAAACGGTTGGCAGGGCGATTGTAAATCTCCTCGGGGCTGCCGACCTGCTGGATTTCACCGCTTGACATCACCGCGATCCGGTCACTCATCGACATGGCCTCGTCTTGGTCATGGGTCACGAATATAAATGTAATGCCGGTTTCGCGCTGCAAGCGTTGCAACTCTTGACGCATGGCTTGGCGCAGCTTCAGATCAAGTGCAGACAATGGCTCGTCCAGCAGCAAAACCTTGGGGTGCGGGGCCAGCGCGCGGGCCAGTGCGATCCGCTGCATCTGGCCACCCGACATATTGGTTGGCCGCCGGTCGCCGAACTCTTCCATCTGGACCAATGCCAGCATTTCCTTGACGGTTTTGTCAATTTCGCTGGCAGATTTTTTCAACCGTTTCAGCCCAAAAGCGATGTTTTCGTACACTGTCATATGTGGAAACAGCGCGTAATGCTGGAACACTGTGTTGATCGGGCGTTGGTGGGGGGCCAAATCCTCGATCTCTTCGCCGTACAGCATAATTTTGCCGTCCGTGACCTCTTCAAAGCCGGCAATCGAGCGTAGCAACGTGGTCTTCCCACAGCCAGATGGGCCAAGTAATGTGAAAAATTCATTATCCCGAATGTTAACCGAGATGTTTTTCAAAGCAACAAAGTTACCGTAATGCTTGGTGACATCGATAATATCGATCGCAAGTTTTTCAGTCATATGTATAAAAGCTCTCCAGTATCGCGCATTCTACCTCTTGAAACGCTGGCACTAGCCTAATACACAGATCAGCAGGGGTATATAACCCGATGGGGGTATTTATGGAAATTTCCAAAAAAGCCAAAGAAATTTTGCTCGCTTGCGCCATCGACAACCTGAACACCACCCAATTTCCCGACATTTTATGTGACTGGCTACACAAACATATCGAGTTTGATAACATTACCATTCTTGCATATTTTCAGGACCACGGGCCAGAATTGAAGGCCTACAAAGGCCATCAGGGCAACATTTACGACTGCATTCAAAACATCTATTTGGCCGGCGTTTATTTACTGGATCCATTTCACGACCTGCACATCAACACATCCCCGCCCGGGGTTTACCGGCTCAGTGATATTGCGCCCGATAAATTCCGCAGCAACCGCTACTATCTGGAATATTATAAAAAAACGGGAATGCAGGATGAATTCGCTTTTGTCATTCACCCTGCCGCCGGTGTTTCGCTGCATATTTGTCTTGGTCGCGACAGCAGCTCCAACACCCGCTTCAGCCCGCGTGATCTTGCCACCGCCAAAAGGATTATGCCATTGGTGGCCTCATTGTCCTCGGCCCACTGGGGCACTTTAAGATCAAAGGGCGAATACACCGAAGGCAATATCACCTCGAAACTAATTGAAGCCATGCAACTGCATCACGGGATTATGCTCACCACAAGGCAGGCCGAAGTCGCCATGATGGTGCTGCGCGGTCATTCATCTGTTTCAATCGGGCTCAAGCTGGGCCTTAGCGACCAGACCATAAAAGTATTTCGAAAACAGCTGTATAAGAAATGCAGAATTTCGTCGCAAGCTCAGTTGTTTACACTGATTATCCCAATTTTAGAACGGGTTTCATCACGTTAAAAGCCGCGCGTAGAGCGCCTCAAGCCACAGAGCTTAAGCCCTCTCTGCGCACAATCTAGAAGCGGCGCAGAGAGTTGTATTTCCACCTTTATTCGGTGCGCTGCGGCACCCGAAACACCACCAGATAAAGCGCCGGCACAAAAATCAAAGTGATCAAGGTGCCCACGACAATACCGCCCATCAACGCAAAGGCCATCGGTCCCCAGAAAATCTGGCCCGAAATCGGGATCAGAGCAAGACTGGCCGCGGCGGCCGTCAAAACGATCGGGCGCGCCCGGGCCGCCGTGGCCTTAAACACCGCATCCCAAACCGGCATACCTTCGGCTTTCAGCGCCTCGATCCGGTCAACCAGAATGATAGAGTTGCGGATCAAAATCCCGCTCAAGGCCAGAATACCCAGAATGGCCACAAAGCCCATCGGGGCCTTGGCCAACAACAAGGCCGCAACCACCCCCGTCAGTCCCAAAGGCGCGACCGACAACACAATCAGCGCGATCCGAAAGCTTTGCATTTGGACCATAACCAACGTGATGATAATCAGGATCATCAAAGGCGCCACCGCCGCGATCGGGCCTTGAGATTCAGCGCTTTTCTCAACTGCACCGCCAATCTCAACCCAATAACCGCGCGGTAAATCTTGCTCGAACGCATGCATCTTGGCCGCCAAGTCTTTGACAATTGTCGCCGGCTGATCCTTGGTAGCAACCGCAGCTTCAACCGTAATCGTCGGCATCCGATTGCGCTGATTGACCACCGGCTGCTCGGTCTTAAAGTGGAATTCCGCAATGCTCGACAGCGGGATGGTCTCGCCGCTCGGCGTGGTCAGCTGCAGATTGAACAGCGTGTCCAAAGACTGCGCCGCCTCCTTGCTGCCGCGCGCAATAATATCGATCAGATAGGTTTCGTCGCGCAGCATGGTTGCACGCGCGCCTGCGTAAACCGCGTCCAAAACCGCCGCAATATCGGCCGCCGTCAAATCAAGTTGGCGTGCCTTATCCTGTAAAATATCGACCTCAATAACCCGCGCCGGAGCATTCCAGTCCAACACGATATTTTCCAGCCGCGCATCACTGGCCACCACCGCCGCCATCTCGCGGCCCAAATCACGCACCATATTTATGTCAGGCCCCGACAAACGGTACTGCACCGGTCGCCCAACAGGCGGGCCGATATCCAGCAGTTTGACCAGAACATCAATCCCGGGAAAGTCAGCCTTTGCAATGCCTTGCAACTCACGGCGCAACGCATCTCGCGCCTCCAGTGACGGGGTCAATATCACAAACTGGGCGATATTGGCCGAGGGAGCTTTTGGTTCTGATGTCAGCAAAAACCGCGGCGCAGAACGGCCAATATAGCTCGACCAATGCACCACATCCTCGCGCCCCGCAAGAACCGCCTCCATACGCAGCACCTGCGCCGTTGTTTCCTCAATCGACGTGTTCTGTGCCAATGTCATATTGATCAATATCTCACGGCGATCAGAGTTTGGAAAGAACTGCTGTTCAACAAATTGCATGCCAAAAATCGAAGCGCCAAAGCACGACAATGTCACCACAAGCGTCACCCCGCGGGCGTGCATTGCCCAGCCTAAAACTTTTTCGAATCCCCGTTGAATAATCCCCGGACCTTTGTGTTTATGAGCCAGATTTTTGGGCAATAGCGTCACGCCCAACAGGGGGCTGAACAAAACCGCCACGATCCAACTGACCAAAAGCGAGATCGCAATCACCACAAACAACGAGAAGGTAAATTCACCGGCGGCCGATTTATTCAGCCCGATCGGAATGAATCCCGCCACCGTGATCAAGGTGCCCGTCAGCATCGGAAAGGCAATTGTGCGCCACGCATAAGATGCTGCCTCGCGGCGACTGTCGCCAGCCTCGAGTCGGGTGATCATGGTCTCGACCGCAATCATCGCATCATCGACCAAAAGGCCCAGCGCGATGATCAATGCCCCCAAGGAAATCCTCTGCAAGGTGAAACCCGTGTAATCCATGATCACAAAAGTAATTCCCAAGGTCAGCGGCACCGCCATCGCCACCACCAGTCCGGCCCGAAATCCAACTGCGATAAAACTGACCACCATCACGATTGCCACAGCCTCGACCAGCGCTTTGGTGAAGTGGCCAACCGCCTCATCAACAATTGCGGGCTGGTCAGACACTTTGTAAACTTCAATCCCAATCGGCAAACGGCTGGCCGCTTGGTCCAGAACCACGTCCAATTCGGCCCCGAATGTCAAAATATTGGCCCCCGCCCGCATCCCGACCCCCAGACCAATTGCCTCTTCCCCATTAAAGCGAAACAACTCGCTGACCGGATCTTTATAACCATGTCGAATGGTCGCAACATCGGTGAGGCGGAAAAACCGATCGCCAACCCGAAGGTTCACATCTTCCAGACTTTTGGCACTTATAAACTGCCCACCAACCCGCACCAGAATTCGTTCGTCGCCAGCCTCAATCACCCCAGAGGGCACAATCGCGTTTTGCGCGGCAAGCGTCGCTTGAACCTGCTGTTGATTTACCCCGATCGCCGCCATTTTTTCTGGCGAGAAGTCCAAATAGATCACCTCTTTGCGGTCACCGAAAATAATCACATTGCCTGCGTCATCCAACTGCTGAACATCACGCCTGATCCCCTCAACAAGGTCACGAACCTCGCGTGGGCTAAACCCATCCGAGGTGAAGGCGTAGATATTGCCAAAGACCTCGCCAAAATTATCGTTGAAGCCAAATCCGGCAAATTCAGGCGGAAATTGGCCACGAATACCGCCCATCATATTGCGAACCTGCTGCCAGACCCTGTCAATATCATCGCCGCGCGTTGTCGGCAAAAGGTTAACATAAACAATGGTTTGCCCAGGCCATGTTATCGACTTTGTGAAATCAAGCTCGTCAATTTCAAGCAGCTTCTTCTCGATCCGGTCAGTCACCTGATCAAGGGTTTCCTGCACCGTGGCACCGGGCAATGCACCCGTAATCACCATGGTTTTAATGGTAAAATTCGGATCCTCTTCGCGGCCGATATTCATATAGGCAAAGGCCCCCGCCAGCACACTGATGATCATCAGATACCAGACAAACGAGCGGTGGCTTAGTGCCCAATCGGACAGATTAAAACGGTCTTTCATTTGATCACACGCAGGCCAACATGTTGCCCGTCCTGAATTGAGTGAATGCCTTTAATGATAATTTCCTGCCCTGCGGCAAGACCGGTTTCAACCAGAACCCGTGCCCCCAGAGCAGCCCCCAAACCGATGGCCGCGCGCTCGACAACGCCGGTTTCTGGCGTGCTTCGCGTTACCAGCCAAACGAAGGCCGCGCCGGTTTCATCAATCAAAGTTGCCGACACCGGCACCGTAAGTTTACGTTGTTCAAGCCGCGGCGGCATTAGCCGCACCAAAGCGCCAATGCGAAATTCGGTTGGCGGATCAATCAGCGAAAAATGCAGCCGTCTGGTTCGGGTACGCCGATCAGCCACCGGATCAATCGAGCGCAGATGCACCACAGCCGTGGTTTGCGGCACCGCCAAAAGAGACGCCGTAAAAGCGGTGTCACGCGGCAACTGAGCCAAATCATTTTCGCCCAGATCAATCACCACTTCGCGCGCCCCAGCGCCGGCCAATGTGACCACAGGCTGGCCCGCCGAAACGCTGGCCCCAGCCTCAATCAATACTTCGACAATCACCCCGTCGATCGGCGCCAACAGGGTGGCTGATGCCAACACATCTTCGGCCCGCACCAATGTCGCGCGGGCTTGTTCCAGACGGGCTTTGGCGGCCGAAAATGAGCGGTCCGCATTTTCCAGCAAGGTTTGGCTGACAACACCTTTGGCGGCCAAAGTGCGTTCACGTTTAAGCGCCGCGTCGGCAGAATCCAGTTGTTGCTCCGAGACCACAACACCGGCGCGCGCCGCCCAAACGCCAGCCTCAAGCGCCTCAGCATCCAGCCGCGCCAAAACATCTCCACGTTTGACGGTATCGCCCAGATTTGCGGCACGGGTGGCGACAGATCCTGACACTGGAAAGCCAAGGTCGACCTCAATACGGGCCGCGACTGCGCCAATATAGCTCTGTCTTGCCTCGGCATTGTCACCAATGATTTCAACAACAACCGGCCGAAATATTTCCGTTTTAGCGGCGGGACTTTCGGCTTGCACCAAAGTGGCCGCAAGGCTGAAAAGTCCCATCAACAGCACCAAAACAGGCACGCGCATATAATCCCGCATTACGAGCCCTCCTTGATCAGTACAATTCGGCCTGGATACAAAAGCTGGGCGCTGCTGGTGACAACAATATCCCCATTTTCAAGGCCGCTCGCGACCACAATCATCTGGTTACTATAGTGGGAAATCTCAATGGCTCGGATCGAAACATCCAGACGCTCCGGATCAACCACCCAAACCGCCGCCCCCTGCCGATAAGCCGCCAACGCACTATATGGCACCTCAATGCTTGGCGGCACGGCAAAGCTAATTTGCCCCCGAACCGCATCGCCAAACCGCACGCGTTCCGGTGGCAACAAGACCGCAACAGTGACCTCGACCGTACCGCTTTTGAGGTTCACAAGCGGCGAGGTTTTACGCACATGGCCGCTGAAAATCACATCAGGATGGTCGATCAGCGCCAATTGCACGATGTCCTCGGAGGTGATTTTCGCAGGCAGCGCCTCTGGAACATCAAACACCGCATCAAGAGCCTCGCCATGTGCCAGCTCCAGAACCGGGCGGGCCGCCGCCAGCACTTCGCCGGGATCCGCAAAGCGGTCGATAATCGTGCCATCGGCAGAGGCGCGCAAAAACGTGTCGGCCAGCGCCTTGCGAGCGCGCTGCAGATCTGCGGTCGCGCGTTCAACATTGGCCTCGTTGATCCGAAGTCGCCGCTCTGCCTCATCGCGTTTAAGGCGTGTGGTGGCGCCACGTTCAAGGAACGTTTGCTGGCGTTCATAGTCTTCCAGACCCTGAAACAGATCAGCCTCAGCCGCCATCAAGGCCGCTTCGACCCCGCGCAAGGCTTGCTCTTGTTGCACCGATTCAAGCCGCGCAAGTTCTTGCCCCTTGGTGACGCGATCGCCCTCACTCACCGACACCGACAAGACCCGCCCGCCCATCGGGAATGACAGCCCGACAACATCGCGCGCCACAATACCACCGGACAACGAGAATGTGCTTTTTCCGGCAACAGGCTGCACCCGCACCACCGAAACCAAAAGCGGCACCTCGGCGATCGCAGGGACTGCGGCCAAACCGCCAGCCGCCAACAGCAGCGCCAAAATCGGGCGCCGCAACAGGTTTTCGGGTTTGAATTTGGTAAACATCAGGTTTTACACTCCTTTGGAGGCAGATCTTCAATCATCAGTTCCAGCTGTGTCAAACATTTCCGCAACAGCGTACGCCCCTCAGCGGGGGCCATCCCCAAAAGATCCATGTAATGCACACCTTCGATCGCACTCCAGATCACCAAAGCGCGGGGAACATCCGCAGTTTCAGATTCGATTTTTTGCCAGATTTTACAAATTTCTTCCCGCGCAGGCTCCAGCAAATCAGGGTCTTCCGCCCCCGCGGCCAGCAAGGCAACCGGCACCCCCAACCGACCATCCAGAAGGTCACCCAACAACGCCGCCAAGGCATGCAATGTCGGGTTCGGCCCGCTTTGAAACCGCTGGTAATGTGCGTCAATATAGCCGCCCATCGTCACGATCATATAGGCGACCAATCCTTTGAGCAGCGCCTTTTTGGACGGGAAGTGATATAAAACCCCGCCTTTACTCAGGCCAGATTGAACCGTCACCGCATCAATTGTCAAATGCCGCGCGCCTTTGGTTCGGGCGATTCCCATTGCAGCCTCGATGATGCGATCTTTGGTGGTTTTGGTGGCTGTTATTGGTTGTGGATGGTGCATCTCATGCTCATCACAGTGTTACGCGTTTCACGGATCGCTATACCGACCAGATGGTATAGTAAAGCGTAATTCCAACCCACACTAAACCCAAGGCATTGAGATCCTCTAAATTTCCGCCCCCACTCGGACCCTAAAAATGCACAAATGGATGGCCACAATTACAAATCCGACGGTCCCGCAGCCCCCCCCATATCAGCCAACAACTTAAGCTAAGGAACCTCTGAACAACGCCCAGATTTCTGTGCTATAATTCTGGCAGGAATTACAGAGGATTTGGCCTTGAAACAGCAGAGTTTTTCATCACTTGAGCAGGCG
>JPUR01000121.1 GCA_001321835.1 Marinosulfonomonas sp. PRT-SC04 | reverse complement strand
ACGACGTGCTCGACATCTAGGCTAACCCTGTGACACGGAATTCTGAACACCCTCGCAGGCTTAGGGATTTTGCGGTTAGATCCAGTATGGTGAAAGCGAAGACCGCAAGGATCATCAGCAGAATGCCGCGCGTTTGGGCGGGCAGCTGGTTGAAACGTTTCATGTGGGGCGCATCATTAGAGCACGCGGCCAGCAACGGCATCCAGCTTGGCCATCAAGGCAGGATCACGGGCGTCGGGCGCTGTCATGATGGCGTATTCCAGCGCGCGGTCGCAGCCGTGTTCGCAAGGCGCACGCTCGGCTCCCAATAGGGCGGGCAGTTGGGCGATCAAGGTGCGGGCCTTGTCGGCGTTGCCGGTCAGGGTTTTGATGATTTTGGTGACATCGACCTCGCCGTGATCGGGGTGCCAGCTGTCGTAATCAGTGATCATCGCGATGCTCGCGTAGCACAGTTCGGCCTCGCGGGCGAGCTTGGCTTCAGGCATGTTGGTCATGCCGATCACGTCACAGTTCCAGACCTCGCGGTACAGTTTGCTTTCGGCCAAGGTGGAGAATTGCGGGCCTTCCATCGCCAGATACGTGCCGCCGCGATGCACGGTGATTCCAGCGGCTTTGGCGGCGACCTCGCAGGCGTCTGACAGGCGCGGGCAGGTCGGATGCGCGACCGAAACATGGGCCACACAGCCGGTGCCAAAGAACGATTTTTCACGGGCAAATGTGCGGTCAATGAACTGGTCTATAATGACAAAATCACCCGGGGCCATGTCTTCGCGGAATGATCCGCAGGCCGAGACCGAGATCACATCGGTGACGCCGAGACGTTTCAGCGCATCAATGTTGGCGCGGTACGGCACGGTGCTGGGCGAATGCACATGGCCTCGGCCATGACGCGGTAGGAACGCCATTTTAACGCCGTCCAATGTGCCGGTCAGAATGTCGTCCGAGGGTTTACCCCATGGGCTGTTGACGGCTTGCCATGTCGCGTCTTGCAACCCTGAAATATCATACACGCCTGATCCGCCGATGATGCCGATTACTGTGTCTGTCATGGTCTATTCCTTGGCTGATTTTAGGGGATCATGCATCAGAGTTGTGGGCAGCGACAGTGGAATGTTTGGAAGGCGCGGTTTTAGGCGCTCTGCGCGGGGGATATTTAGGGAACAATGAGGCGGTCAGGTTGGTCGGTTTAGGCTGAACAGGTCCTGAACGCGAGTGTAATCGCGGTAGCCCAAGCGCGCCAGTGGTTGGTATTTGGTGACATCAAAAGTGCCATCAATCACGCAATCATCGCGCAAATGTACGCCGATAACTTCGCCGATGACGATCAGATTATGTTCGCCATCCAGTTTGATCATTTTGGATACTTTGCATTCCAGCGTGGCGGGGGCATTTGCGACCATTGAGCAGGCGATGGTTTCGCACTCAACGCGTTCAATGTCGGCGTGGGTGAATTCATCGGTCACATCGGCGGCCCCTGTTGAGGTCAGGTTCATCGCGTCGCGCATGGCGTATTCAACGATATTAACACAAAACACACCGGTTTCGTCGATGTTGGCGACGCTGTCTTTGCCCATGTGACGGCCGAGTTTTTGTGAGGTCGAGGCGAACATCACCTGTGGTGGCTCGTAGGCGACCGCGTTGAAAAATGAGTAGGGCGCGAGGTTATCGACGCCATCTGAGCCACGGGTCGAGATCCAGCCGATCGGGCGTGGCGAAACGATGGCCGAAAACGGGTTATGGGGCAGCGAGTGCCCGTCTTTTGGTTGGTAAAACATGTGTGCGCGTTCCTAGTGTTTGATCATGGGATACTGTCATGCTAGGGCCGTTACCAGCGAAAAGGCGAGGCAAATGCAGTGAGTGGGCTGAGGCAAGAGACAAAAGACGACTGGTGGGAAGTCGAGGCGCTGTATGATCTGTGCTTTGCGCCGGGCCGTGAGGCGTTGTCGTCTTATCGGTTGCGCGACGGGGTTGATCCGGTGGCGACGCTTTCGATGGTGGCGCGGGATGAGGCTGGCATTCTTGGTGGCGCGATCCGCTATTGGCCGGTTTTGGTTGGTGGTGAACAGGTTTTATTGCTGGGGCCGGTGGCTGTGCATCCAACCCGTCAAGGCGAGGGTTTGGGTGGTTTCTTAATTCGCGAAAGTCTGGCTGTGGCGGTTAAAACCGGCTGGCAGCGGGTGTTGTTGATTGGTGATGCGCCTTATTACGGGCGCTTTGGGTTTGAGCCGCTGGCAGGTGTGATGATGCCACCGCCGACTGATCCTGCGCGGATTTTGGGGCGGGCGTTGGTTGATGGCGCATGGGACGGTGTGCTGGGCGATGTGATGGCATGGCGATCGTGAGCCAGCCTAATAGGACATAATCGTTAGGGCGGCCACGCCTGATGATGCGCCGGCGATGAGCGCGATCTTGTCTGAGATTTTGACGTTATGGGGCAGTGAACGTGCCCATGATCCTGCGCATATTTGTAAGTTTTACATTGAACATCCAGATCAGGTTTCCTGCGTTGTGGCGGTGAGTGGAGCAGGCGAAGTGTTGGGGTTTCAATCGTTGAAGCGGGCGGTTGCTGGCAACCCATATGGCGTGGCCGTCGGTTGGGGCGTGATCGGCTCATATGTAAAACAAGGCATCGGCCGACGCGGTGTTGGGGCCGCACTTTTTACGGCCACAGCCAAATCGGCTCACCTGCATGGTCTGCATGAAATTGATGTAACAATTTCCGAAAACAACGCGGCGGCGCTGGGCTATTATGAGGCGATGGGGTTTCGGACATATCGGCGCAAACAAGGCGCGGTTTGCAAATGTTACACTCGGGATCAGTGAGGTATCGCGGCCTAACCGCCTTCAACTGCGCGGCCTAAAATCGCGATTGCAAACCCAAGGCCCGCCAGCGATGCAAACCACCAACTGGCCAGATTATGACCCGGATTGCGGGCGGCTGTAACCGCGGCGATGGCGGCTTGCACCCCGTAATACAGCGCGAAAGCCCGCGAGGCATAAGCGATGATTTGGAACACATCCGCCGCCCAAGTCAGCATCAATCCAACCACCACCAACGCGGCATAGGCGTGGCGGGGTTGCAGGCGGTTTTCGGTCAATTCTTCGATCAATCCACCGGCGCCACCCGTGTCGGCGATGGCGGCGCTGAACTGGGCGCTTAGGGCCGCGATGATCAGCAAAAGCGGCAGGATCGGGGCGACGATCTGCATCATGTCAATGATTTCAGTTTCACTGAAATTAAGGGAGCCAGGGGAAAACACATAGGCCAGCAGCAGGATGTAGATCAGATAGATCGACGTCGACATCCACTGCGCGTGCTTCATTGATCTGATTCTCGTGCAGGCGTCATAAGTGTCGCCCAAATAGCGAGAGGTTTCAAAGCCTTGCACGGTGATCAGCAGGCCAAATGCCAGCGTGATCGCGGGCCAGCCGGTCAGGGTTGGCGGGTTCATCAGCAAGGCACCTTGGTCGGCGCGCTCAGCGAAATAAAACGCCATTCCAACCAGCAAGCCCATGATGATCGCCAGCTTCACACCGACACTGATTTGCTCCATCCGCTCCAGCGCTGAAAACCCGCGGCTCCAGCCGATCAACAGGATGATAATGAACACCGCCGAGGTCAGCAGGCGGGCGTTGGTCGGGGTGTCAAACGGGGTCAGCCGCATGCCAAACGCGCCCAGCAGGTTCAGGTAATAGGCGACCGAAATCACATAGGCAAACGACAGGATCCACGAGGAAACTGTCTCGAGCTGACGTGCCAAACGCGGGCGCGGCGTGGTCTGTTCGGCTTTGGAAATGGTTGCGATATTATAGCGGATCGCGTGGCCAAACAGGTAGGCGATGCCGCACAACGCCAGCATGATCAGCGGCGCGTATTTGCCGTAGGATGCGTTCAGAATTGGCCCAAGCACCAAAAACCCGCTGCCAATGATCGAGGCCAGCGGCGTGATCATCGCCCGCCAATGGGTGGACTTCGACAGGCGCGGCCAAACCAGCATGGCCCCAGCGAGGGCGACGGCGACAAGGATAAAGGTGTTTTGCATCTGCTATCGGCTGCGCAGCCACTCCATTATGGCGGGGCGCACCGATTGATCACCTCGGGCGCGGGCCTCTTCAATCACGGTTTCGGCTTCGATCAGATTGACGCGGCGCAGCAGGTTTTTGACCGGCCCAATCGAGGCCGGACGCATCGACAGGGTGCGCAGGCCCATGGCGGCAAAACACAGCGCTTCAATCGGACGACCCGCATCTTCGCCACAGAATGACAGCGGCGTTTTGGTCTCGGCACAGCGATTAACAATTTGCTCAATCAGGCTGAGGAAGCTGACATTCAGGGTGTCATAGCGCCGGCGCACCAGCTCGTTTTCGCGATCGGCTGCGAAAAAGAACTGCTTCAAATCATTGCCGCCGATTGAGATGAAATCCACATCCTCAAAGAATTTTCGCGGCGCAAAGGCCAGCGACGGGGTCTCGAGCATGGCGCCGACCTCGATCTCTTCGGGGGTGACGTGGCCTAGGCTGGCCTCGCGTTCTAACACTTTGTGCAGGTGCTCACGGGCGGCGTAAAATTCCTCGGATTGGGCGACAAACGGGAACATGATTGACAGAGGTCGTCCGTTGCTGGCCCGGATCAAGGCCTGCAATTGCATCCGCATCATACCGGGTTTGTCCAGCCCAACGCGGATCGCCCGCCAACCTAACGCGGGGTTCGGCTCGTCTTGCGGCTTCATATAAGGCAGCACTTTATCCGAGCCGATATCAAGGGTACGAAACACCACGCGCTGGCCTTTGGCGGCCTCTAGAACCCGACTGTAAAGGGCGGCCAATTCGCCGCGTTTGGGCATTTTATTGCGCACCAGAAATTGCAGCTCGGTGCGAAACAGGCCCACACCCTCGGCACCGGAACTTTCCAGCGACGGCAAATCCGCCATCAGACCCGCGTTCATGGTCAGGCAGATGGTTGTGCCATCCAGCGTTTCGGCCGGTTTGTCGCGGATCGAAGTGTAGCGTTCCTGCTCCTTGGCGAGCATGGCGATTTTGTCTTTGAAGGCCGCGGCCACGGTGTCATCGGGGCGTAAATGCACGATGCCCTGTTCACCGTCCACCAAGATGTGATCGCCGTTCAGCGCCTCGGTGGTGATGCGGTCGGCGTGGATCACCAGAGGGATCGCCAGCGCGCGGGCAATGATGGCGGCGTGGCTGCCAACCGATCCTTCCTCAAGCACAATGCCGCGCAGTTTGCGGCCGTAATCAAGCAATTCAGCAGGGCCAATGTTGCGGGCGATCAGGATTGGGTCATCCGGCATTTCGGCGCCGGTGCTTGCGCCTTGGCCGGTCAGAATGCGCAACAGCCGGTTTGAAAGATCATCCAGATCATGCAGCCGGTCACGCAGATAGGCGTCGGTGGCCTGGCCCATGCGGGTGCGGGCGGTGGATTGCTCTTTTTCAACCGCCGCTTCGGCCGAGAGACCGCGCGAAATATCCTCTTCCATCCGGCGCATCCAGCCCTTGGAATTGGCAAACATCCGGTAGGTTTCCAGCACCTGCATTTGCTCTTTGTGCGCCGCACCTGCGCCGTTGCTCGCCTTGATCAGCATGTCGTCGACCGACACCCGCAACCCGTTGACGGCATCATGTAGGCGGGTCAGTTCGGTCTCTGGATCGTCAGCAATCGGGTTGGTGACGACGACGCGAGGCTCGTGCAAATAAACATGGCCCTCGGTTGCGCCCTCTTGGGCAGTGCCACCGCGAAACAGCACTGGCTGTTGATGGCGGGCCGAAAGTGCCGCGCCCTCACCAACAAAGGCGCCAAGTTCGGTCATTTCGGCGACCACCATCGCCACAACCTCGAGCGCGTAAACCTCGTCGTCGGTGAATTTTCGCGCTTGTTTGGATTGCACCACCAGCACGCCCAAACGCTCGCCCAAACGTTGCACCGGCACCCCTAAAAACGAGGGGAACACTTCTTCGCCGGTTTCGGGCATGAAGCGGAAACCACGGGTCGAGGGGGCGTCATCGGTGTTCACCACCTGTGCCGTTTTTGCAACGCGCCCGACCAGACCTTCGCCCAGCCGCATGCGGGTTATATGCACGGATTCAGGGTTTAGCCCCTCAGTGGCGCACAGCTCTAGCGTGTCTTCATCGCGAAACAGGTAGATTGAACAAACCTCGCATTCCATTGAATCTGCAATGATATGCGTGATGCGGTCCAACCGCTCTTGGCCCTTGCCTTCTTCGGCCAAGGCGTCTCTGAGGCGGCCCAAAAGGGTGCGGCTTTTGCTGTCGGTGCTTTGTGACATCGTTCCCCCTAAGGGTGATTAAGCAGGTTTATCCAGTTCAAACGCATCATGCAGGGCTTGGACGGCAAGTTCCATGTATTTTCGATCAACCAGCACAGATATTTTTATCTCGGAGGTGGTGATGACCTTAATGTTGATGCCTTCATCCGACAGAACTTTGAACATTTTGGCGGCCACACCGGTGTGACTGCGCATGCCAATGCCGACCACAGAAACCTTGGCCACATTGGTGTCAGCGATCAGATCATGAAAGTTGATATCACCGCTGGCTTTGGCGGCTTCCATGGCTTTTTCGGCCCGCGCCACCTGATCAACCGGACAGGAGAACGTCATATCGGTGCGCCCTTCTTCCGAGATGTTCTGCACGATCATATCGACATTCACCCCAGCCTCGGACAGCGGCACAAAGATCGCGGCCGCGATGCCGGGGTGATCGGCGATTGAAATCAGGGTCATTTTGGCCTCGTCGCGCTGAGAGGCCACACCGGCAACTACGTTACTTTCCACGATATCCTCCTCGGCGCAGACCAAAGTGCCTGCTGTGTCTGATTGTTCCGAAAACGAGCTGAGCACTCGCAAGCGGACCTTATAGCGCATCGCCAACTCGACCGAGCGGGTTTGCAAAACCTTGGCCCCAAGGGATGCCAATTCCAACATCTCCTCATAGGCGATCCGGTCCAGTTTTCGGGCCTTGGCCTCGATGCGCGGATCGGTGGTGTAAACCCCGTCAACGTCTGTGTAGATGTCGCAACGCTCGGCCTCAAAGGCGGCAGCGAAGGCCACGGCTGTGGTGTCAGATCCGCCGCGCCCAAGCGTGGTGATCCGCCCCTCGGGACTGAGGCCTTGAAAACCGGCAACCACAGCCACCCGCATACCTTCGCCGAATTTGGCGTTGATATTGTCGGTCGGAATTTCGTTGATCCGTGCGGCAGAATGGGCCGAGGTGGTCAGCAGCGGCACTTGCCAGCCCTGCCAACTGCGGGCCGGAACATCCATTTCTTGCAAGGTCAGCGCCATCAATCCGGCGGTGATGTTCTCGCCAGAGGAGACAATGGCGTCATATTCGCGGGCATCAAACAGCGGCGAGGTCTCGTGGACCCAGCCGACCATCTCGTTGGTTTTGCCCGACATCGCCGAGACAATGACGATCACATCATAACCCTTGGCCACTTCGACGCCGACGCGTTTTGCGGCGCGCTTGATGCGGTCTAGGTTGGCCACCGAGGTGCCGCCGAATTTCATCACTAAGATTGGCATATATGCCCTTTGCGCATTGGTGTCGAATTTCAGTCGATATGTAAGGTGCCGTGTTAACAAGGGCAAGCGTTATGGCGCGGATCGCGGTGTCGGGCCCAGCCGATCAGTTGATTTTACGCTTTGGAGTGAAGGGCAGCGGCGCCACGGGGACGCCGTCTTGCAGCAGTTTCAACGCCTCTTCGGGTTTGGCCTCGCCGTAGATTGAGCGTTCCGGCGCATCGCCGTCATGCATGGCGCGGGCTTGGCTCACAAAATCGACGCCGACATATTCGGAAGTGGCTTCAATCTTGGCCTTCAGGTCGCCGATGGCGCGTTCGGCGTCATTGGTGGGGGTTGAAAGCGGGTTTTTAGCAGCTTGATTTAAGGCTTGATCCGAGCTTTCGGCGGTTTTACGGGCGGTGCGCACGCGCGGCGCCATGATCGCCTTTTCGACACGGACACTTTCGCAACGGACACAGGTCACCATGCCCGCGGCCCGCAATTTATCAAACGCATCAGCCGACTGAAACCAGCTGTCAAACCGGTGGTCATTTTCGCATTTCAAAGTGTAACTGATCATGGCGTTTGCCTTTTTTGTGCCAAGTTAAGGTACTGGTTTATGACCTGAAAGCAACTCGGATCAACGCTTCAGGTGCTTAACGTCAAAACCGTGGATCAAAGGTACCAATTCCGGATCTGATATCATCGCCGCGGCTTTTTTCAGGCTGAACCATTTGCGTTTTCGCTCTCCGGCTTCGGGGAAATCTTTCAGCAGGCGTTTGACCTTGAACGGGAACACCGCCACCACGATGGGCAGATTGTCGCCTTTGGGGATGGTTTTGGTGTAGGAATAAATCCCCAGACAGATATCCGAGATTTTGCCCTCAACGCCAGCTTCCTCATAGGCTTCGGTGGCGGCGGCACCGGCGGGGGTTTCACCATCCATCGGCCAGCCTTTTGGGATAATCCAGCGCCCCGTGCCACGGCTGGACACCAGCAACACCTGCACACGATCATCCTGCACACGGTAGCATAGCGCCCCAAATTGAGTGCGCACATCGTGCTTATGAGACACGTCGAGCCGTTGTGGCTTGTGTTTGGTTTTTACTGCTGTCACGTTATTTCGCCGTTGTTTGATACCTGTTATCCGCATATTTTAGCGTGTTTTCCTTACCGTATCCTTGAAATAGGCAAGTTTCAGTCGATTTGAAAGGATTACGCAGCATTTTTACTACATTTAGGTGTGTTTTCCTGTTTTCAGGCCAGTTCTAGGGGTGAAATGCCCTGTGGGGACGGGGTTTGACCCTGCCCTGTTTTGGCAAACCAGCCGCTATCGATGTTACCACCGCCCAAAACGCCCCAACTTTCCGCTCCAGATCTCGTTTTTATATCACTGCGGCCAGAGGCGTCGCGCTGTCAGAGAGATTGTGGATGGCGCATTGCCCCGCCCCCCTCTTGCGCAGCTTTTAGATCATCCGCAGAAAGTATTAGCGGTCCTGACTTGAAATTAGAGCAATCAGCCGCTTTGCGGTTGCCGTGACGGCGGCTTTGCCTTGTTTGGCAACTTTGTGGGCATTGGAGCGGGTGTTGAGAAAATCAGGGTCAAGCAGGATCTTGGCCAAATCATCGGCATTGCACACGGCTATGGCAGCGCTTTTGGCATGAAAGCGGGCGTAATCATCGGCAAAGTTTTGCACGTTCGGGCCGTGGCTGATGGCACAGTCCAGCAAGGCGGGCTCATAGGGGTTATGGCCGCCGATTTCGGAAAATGAGCCGCCGACAAAGCAGCGATCGGCCAAACGATACCAGATGCCAAGCTGGCCAACCGTGTCCAGAATGAGGATCTGAATATCGCGCAGATCAGTGATCTCATCCTGTAAAACCAGCGCCTGAAAACCCAGATCTCGAGCGTGTTTCAGCATCCGATTGGCGCGGGACGGATCACGCGGCGCGATGATCAGGCAGCTGTCGGGGTGGTGTTTCAAGAGCTTGGTGTGGGCTTTAAAAGCCTGAACTTCATCCTCGGGATGGGTGGAGGCGGCCAGTCAAAGCGGGCGGCTTTTCAGGGCGGCTTTCAGGGCGCGGCGTCTTTGTGGCTGATCGGTTAGCGGATCAGCACCCGCTTTTAGCGGGCCGGTGACGTTGATTTTTTCAGCCACCACTCCAAGCTGGGCAAACTGCTCGGCGCTGATCTGGTCTTGAACCTCGATGAGGCTGAACCTTGCATAGAGGGCGTTGAAGAAATTCTTGGCTTTTTGTTTGCGGGCACCGGAAGTCGCGCTCATGCGGCCATTGATCAGCGCCAGCGGGATCTGGCGGCGCGCGATCTCGCAAAGAAAGGCGGGGCGGATATCTCGTTCAGCCCAGATCGAGAGTTGCGGCTGCCAATGGTTGAGAAAACGTCGCACATAATGCGGACTGTCGAGCGGTAGAAATTGATGGATGGTGCGGGCCGGCAGATTGTGTTCAATCGCCTCGGCCGAGGTTCGGGTCGAGGAGGTCAGCAGCATATTGAGCGCCGGATCCAGCCGCTGCATCTCGCGGATCAAAGCGGGCATGGCCAACACTTCGCCAACGCCAACCGCGTGCATCCAGACCAATGCTCCATCGGGGCGTGGCACCACGCTGAGGCCCATTTTCTCGCGGTAACGCCGTGGGTTTTCTTTGCCACGGATGATGCGGCGCTCCAGATGGCGGCGCGCAAACAAACGGATTAGGGGGCTGAGCTTTAGGTAGGTCCATAGCAGCGCGCTTTGGGGGGGCTTAACCAAGATCTTGAACCTTCTTTTGCAAGGGATACGGCCTGAAAACAGGTCCCGTCAGGACAGACACTAACTGTATGGCCAATATGGCGACCGCAAAGCCACGACCAGTGTCACAGGCAAAGTCACAGGCAAAGTCACGACCAGAACCACAGCCAGAATCACGAGCTGAGACGGGTTTCTTGCCCCGAGTATTTGGTGCAATGCCATCAACGACATTACAACGGGTGATGGGTTTGGCGTTTGAACATTTGGCTCTGCGGGTGCCAAAAACAGCGCCGGTGCCGGCCTCAAACAGGATAGATCGGGGCGCTTCGCGCTTCATTATGCGTTCCATTCCTTTTTAAGTTTGGATAGCCGGATTGTAAAAAATGGGCAACCATTTGCGGCATGAATTTTTGTGCCAGCTGTTTCGGAAGACGCCCACCGCAAGGTTGCGACTGTGATGGATGCCGATTCCACCCGGTCGCAACATCCTGCAAGTGGTGCGCCGCCAAAAAGGCACTTACCAGCCAAACCTTCGGCGGCTTTGGCCACCTCCCGCCGACTGCCCCCTTGCTGCTTTGACTTTCTTGGACTAACCTTCTTGCAGACTGGCGGAGGGGATACTTTAACGCCAGCGAACAAATGGGAGATACTACATGAAAACTTTTAACAAGTTTACGGTTGTCGCGGCTTTGGCTGTTGCTGCTGCATCCGGCGCGACAGCGGTTGCCGCCGCGAGCACTTTGGAAATTGTCAAAGAACGCGGCCACGTTCGCTGCCAGGTTGGCCCACCATCACCGGGCTATTACAACCTTGATTCCGGAGGCGACTGGTATGGTCTGGATGTTGCGATTTGTCAGGCGGTTGCGGCAGCAATCTTTGGCGACAAAGCTGCGCTGGAAATCCAGTCAGTAAGCTCGCAATCCCGTTTTACCGCACTTGCCAATGGCGAAAGCGATCTGCTGTCACGGACCGCAACCTGGACCATGACCCGCGACACACAGCTGGGCATCGACTTTTTGTCTCCTAACTTTTACGATGGCCAAGGCTTTACCGTACGTGTTGACAGCGGCATCAAAAGTGCAATGGAATTGGCTGGCGCCAAGGTCTGCGTGACCACCGGCACCACAACCGAGCTGAACCTCACCGATTTTAGCCGCACCAATGACCTGAACATCTCCAACGTGACCTTTGAGGATTACAACGTTCGTGATGACACCTACCTGAATGGTGGTTGTGATGCGGTGACCGGCGATAAATCGTCGATGGCTGGCAACATTGCGTCCTTCCCAGTGCCATCCGAGCACATGATTCTGCCTGAAACCCTGTCCAAAGAGCCTCTGGCCTCTGCGGTTCGTCATGGTGATAGCCAATGGCGTGATGTGGTTCAGTGGAGCATCTTTGCACTGGTCAATGCCGAAGAGCTGGGCATCACTAAAGCCAATGTTGAAGACATGCGCGCCAACTCGAAAAACCCGAACGTGCTTCGCATGTTGGGTGTCGAAGGCAACCTGCATGAGGGTCTCGGTCTGAGCAAAGACTGGGCCTATGACATCATCAAGAACGTCGGCAACTACGGCGAAATCTATGAGGCCTATATGGGTGACGGCGAGCAAGGTATCCACATTCAGCGTGAAGGTACTCTGAACGCATTGTGGACCAATGGCGGCCTGCTGTATTCGCCTCCAATGCGCTAAGAAACGACAGGCGCCGGGCTTTTTGGTCCGGCGCCGACCCTCTTTAGGGCGTGTTTTTTCACTCTGTTACAAACCTGTTGCACAGCTGAAATAAAACCATCATTTGAAGGCTGTAGGATACGACGTGCGTATCGCAGGCATCTGGGCATTTCCACCTGCCGCTCATTCAAATGGAGAAAACCACATGAAATTTAACACCACGTTCGGATTCGCCGGCGTATTGGCTGTTTTGGCCAGTTTTGGCACGACAGCGGCAGCAGAAACCACGCTAGAGATCGTAAAAGCGCGTGGCCACTTGCGCTGTCAGGTTGGAGCGCCAACTCCGGGTTTTTACAACTTGGATTCCGAAGGTAACTGGTATGGCTTGGATACGAGTTAACCGCAGAAGTTGGTGACGGAGATCATCAGGCGGCGCTTTTGGTTTGTTTTTCGATTATCTCGATCCCGTCGGAGAATGTGACGCCTTGAATGAGTTTTGGCAATTGGTTTTTGCCCCTCAATTTTAGCCATCGTTTCTCAGCCTCTTTTATGAGCTTAAAGACCATCACCATGGCAGTGTTTCGTTTCAGGCAGCCCTTGGTTCTCTTGGTTCTGTGGCGGACGGTTGCAAAGGTGCTTTCAATAGGATTTGTGGTGCGGATGTGTTTCCAGTGCTCGGCGGGAAAATCAAAGAATGTCAGGAGTGCATCCCGATCTTTTTTCAGACAGGCGACAGCTTTTTCGTATTTGACCTGGTATTTTGCACAGAAGAGGTCGAAGGCTTTTCCGGCATCATCCTTGGTGTCCGCCATCTATAACCTGACAGGGCATGCGAGCATGCCCGAGAAGGCAGATTTCATGCAAATCAGCCTTTGCCTTTGCTTGCAGGGCTTTGGGCATTTTATTGAGGATATTTGCGGTTTTGTGAACCCAACAACGTTGTCCTTTTGTCTGGGGAAAGACCTCTCGCAATGCCGCCCAAAACCCCAAAGCGCCATCACCTACCGCAAGTTTAGGTGGGGTATTCAGGCCACGGGCCTTTAGATCAAGGAGTAGTTCACGCCA
>JPUR01000120.1 GCA_001321835.1 Marinosulfonomonas sp. PRT-SC04 | reverse complement strand
AATTACAGAGGATTTGGCCTTGAAACAGCAGAGTTTTTCATCACTTGAGCAGGCGCACAAGAAGAAGCAGACCAAGCGGGAGGTTTTTCTGGGGGAGATGGAAGCGGTGGTGCCGTGGCCCCGGCTGGAGACGTTGATTGCGCCAGATTACACAAAACCCCGTAAGGGCCGACCGCAGATGCCGCTTGCGGTCATGCTCAGGATTTATTTTCTGCAGCAATGGTATAGCTTGTCCGATCCGGGGGCCGAGGAGGCGCTCTATGACATGCATTCGATGCGCGATTTCGTGGGGCTTGATCTGGCGCGGGACGCGGTTCCCGACGAGACCACCATCCTGAATTTTTGCCACCTTCTGGAGAAGCACAAGCTGACCGGGGCACTGTTTGATGCGGTCAAAACCTACCTTCAAGAGCGCGCACTTCTGCTGCGCGGCGGCACGATCATGGATGCCACCTTGATCGCGGCATCGCCCTCGACCAAGAACGAGACCGGCAAGCGTGACCCCGACATGAGCCAGTCAAAGAAGGGCAATCAGTGGTATTTCGGGATGAAGGCCCACATTGGCGTGGATGCCAAAAGTGGCCTCGTGCACACGGTAAAGACCACCACGGGGAAAGTTCACGACGCGAAACTGACTGATGAGTTGATCCGCCCAGACGACATGATCGTATTTGGAGATAAAGGCTACGTCAGTGACAAGCGCAAGCGCGCAACCCGGGCGCGAGGGGCCATCTGGGCGGTAAAAGACAAACGCAAACCGGGGCGGGTTTTGTCGGCCTCGCAAAAGCGGCGCAACAAAAAACATGGCGTCGTGCGGGCCAAAGTGGGGCATGTGTTTCGCGTCATCAAATGCCAGTTCGGCTATCGTAAAGTGCGCTATCGCGGGCTGGCCAAAAACGAGGCCCAGATGTTCAGCCTTATGGCCCTTGCCAACGAGTTAACCGCAGAAGTTGGTGACGGAGATCATCAGGCGGCGCTTTTGGTTTGTTTTTCGATTATCTCGATCCCGTCGGAGAATGTGACGCCTTGAATGAGTTTTGGCAATTGGTTTTTGCCCCTCAATTTTAGCCATCGTTTCTCAGCCTCTTTTATGAGCTTAAAGACCATCACCATGGCAGTGTTTCGTTTCAGGCAGCCCTTGGTTCTCTTGGTTCTGTGGCGGACGGTTGCAAAGGTGCTTTCAATAGGATTTGTGGTGCGGATGTGTTTCCAGTGCTCGGCGGGAAAATCAAAGAATGTCAGGAGTGCATCCCGATCTTTTTTCAGACAGGCGACAGCTTTTTCGTATTTGACCTGGTATTTTGCACAGAAGAGGTCGAAGGCTTTTCCGGCATCATCCTTGGTGTCCGCCATCTATAACCTGACAGGGCATGCGAGCATGCCCGAGAAGGCAGATTTCATGCAAATCAGCCTTTGCCTTTGCTTGCAGGGCTTTGGGCATTTTATTGAGGATATTTGCGGTTTTGTGAACCCAACAACGTTGTCCTTTTGTCTGGGGAAAGACCTCTCGCAATGCCGCCCAAAACCCCAAAGCGCCATCACCTACCGCAAGTTTAGGTGGGGTATTCAGGCCACGGGCCTTTAGATCAAGGAGTAGTTCACGCCA
>JPUR01000119.1 GCA_001321835.1 Marinosulfonomonas sp. PRT-SC04 | reverse complement strand
GTTTAGGTGGGGTATTCAGGCCACGGGCCTTTAGATCAAGGAGTAGTTCACGCCAGCTTTGCGTGCTTTCACGGTAGCCATCGGTAAAGCCGACAAGCTCCTTCTTTCCCTCAGGCGTCGCCCCGATAATAACCAGAATACATTGGCTTTCCTGCTCCATTGGGGCCTGAAAGTAGACCCCGTCCGCCCAGATATAAACGTAATTTCGGGCCGCTAAATCCCGCTTTTCAAAAGCGCTGAGTTCCGCCTGCCAGACTTTGCGCAACCGCAGAACCGTATCGCCGGACAGATTGGGCGCATCCGCCCCCAGCAAGGCACTGAGCGCCGCCTGGAAATCGCCCGAGGACACACCCTTCAAATAGAGCCAGGGAATAAGCGCATCCAGGCTTTTGCTGCGGCGCATGTATTTAGGCGCGACTGTGGGCAGAAACAAAAGCCGATCCCGCGTCTTGCCCGCGCGATCCCGAACACGAGGCTGCCTGATTTTAACCGCCCCAATCCCGGTCTGGATTTCCCGCTCGGGTAAATGCCCGTGACGCACAAGCCGCACACGCCCATCCTCAAGCTGTTCTTGAGCATGGCAGGTGTCAACGGCGGAGTAAAAACCGGCCATTCGGCGGCGTAAAAGCAGGCCAGTGTGTGACGGGTTGTTTTGTTTTTGGAGACAAAGGCAGCCTATTCCGGTGGAACTGACCGGAGGGCGGGCTTGCCCGCCTGTAGGGCAGGTTCACCAGAATAGGCTTACATATATTTACGGGGTGACTTGAGGCCAATTTAAGGCGTCATGCGTTTGGCGCGGCTCTGGTTCAGGCGGTAGCTTTCGCCGTTCATTTCCAAGATATTGACGTGATGGGTTAGTCGATCCAGCAGCGCGCCGGTCAAGCGCTCGGTGCCGAATGTATCGGTCCATTCCTCGAAGGGCAGATTGCTGGTTATAAGCGTTGCGCCCTGTTCGTAGCGTTGCGAGATCAGTTCGAACAGGAGCTCGGCACCAGTTTTGCTAAGAGGCACAAAACCGAGTTCATCTATGATCAGGAGCTTCACCTTGGCCAATTGCCGCTGGCGGCGCAGCAAGCGTTTTTCGTCGCGGGCTTCCATCAATTCATTGACCAGCGCGGCGGCCGTCACAAAGGCCACCGATAGTCCCTTTTGGCACGCCGCCAGACCTAGCCCGAGGGCGATGTGGGTTTTGCCGGTGCCACTGGGGCCGAGGGCGATGACGTTTTCTCGCCGCTCTATCCAATCACAGCGCGCCAGTTCCAGCACCATCATTTTGTTCAGGCCGGGGATCGCCTTAAAGTCGAAGCTGTCCAGACTCTTAACCGCAGGGAATTTGGCCGACTTGATCCGCCGTTCCACCATTCTACGCTCTCGGTCGATTAGTTCCAGTTCAGTCAGGCGGGCAAGGTAGCGCACGTGATCCACCCCCTCGGCGGCACAGATGCGGGCCTGTTTGTCATGCTCACGCAGGAAAGTCGGCAAGCGCAGGGTTTTTAGGTGGTGGGCCAGCAGAAGTTCGGGGGCTTTGTTCATGATGCTTCTCCCGTCAGAAGGCTCATGTAGGCAGAAGCCGATGTTGTGGCGACATTGGTGCGGGGCAGGAATGGATAAACATCCAAGTCTAGCCGTGCTGGCCGCCGCTCCACTCGGCACAGGACCAGATGCTTGACAGCGTCAAAGCTGATCGCCCTTTTGTGCAGAGCGGTTTTTATGGCGGCGTGTAAATCTTCCATGGCAAAGCGTTCCAGCAGGCGCAGTACTTGCACGTATTCTCGCTTTCCCGTCTTTCCCTGCCTTGCCTCCAGAAGCCGCTGGATGGTTCCAAACGCTTTCGGCAGTTTCCAACCCTGCAAGGGTGCCGCCTGATCAAAAGCCATGATTTTGCGCTCGATCAGCGGCAGGTAATGCAGCGGATTAAACACCATATCATCGGTCTTGTAAGAACGCGGGTGGTCGGCGATGACCTCTGCCGCGCAGCCAATAGTGA
>JPUR01000118.1 GCA_001321835.1 Marinosulfonomonas sp. PRT-SC04 | reverse complement strand
ACGCGAATTTCCAGAGTTGCGCAAACGCTATTGGGGTCAGCGGTTTTGGGCGCGGGGATATTTCTCGACCACCAGCGGAAATGTCACGGACGATGTGATACTTCAGTATCTGGAATTACATTCCAAACGGGAACCTACCGGCATCTGCCGGTAGTCGTTCAGTATGATGATGTGTTGACCTACGCGGTGTTGGCCGCGGCGGCAAAACGGCTGTCAAAACCACAAAACACATTGCTGGAGGATATGGGAACCTACCTGATCTCTAGTCCCAATGTTCAATCTCTGCGCCGGTTGCTGCGGTTTTGGGGGGGCACTTTTGTTGAATTTCTGCACTCGCTGGATGATTTGAATGATCGCGCTAAAATGGCGTTGCCTGAGCTGGAGTTGCCAAAATTTAATCTATTAAATAATGGCGATTCAGGGGAATTCACATTGATCTGTCGCGGTCCGCACAAGGGCTTTGGTCGGACGATGATGGGGATGTTGCGGGCAATGGCGGATGATTATGGCGCGTTGGTCTTTATGGAATATAATGGCGCAGGTGAGGGGTTTGAGGAAATCTCGATTGCGTTGGTTGAAAGCAGTTTTGCCGATGGCCGGGATTTCAGTTTGGTCAATCCAGTCGGAGATCGGACATGAACAATAATATCTGCATCTCACCCGATTCCATGGCGCAAATGATGCCGATGCATCTGCTGTTGGCAATGAATGGCGAAGTCTTGCAATGCGGCCCTACAGTGGCCAAGTTGTTTGGCGATCGCGCGTTGAAGGGGCTGTCATTTTTTGATTGCTTCGATGTGCTGCGGCCCTACAATATGACATCTGTGCAGGATATCATCGCCTCAAAAGGGGCTAAACTGCATTTGGTGATGCGCAACAAACACCGAACCACGCTGAAGGCGATCGGAATTATCTTGGAAAGCCACGACGGGCTGTTGCTGGATATGTCCTTCGGCATTTCGGTGGTCGATACGATCCGCACCTATGATCTGACAATCTCGGATTTTGCGGCCACGGACCTTGCTGTTGAAATGCTTTATTTGATCGAGGCTAAATCCGCAGCAATGACCGAATCCCGTAAACTGAACCTGCGCTTAGAGGGTGCAAAGATTGCGGCGGAAGAACAGGCCTACACCGATACTCTGACGGGTCTTAAAAACCGACGCGCAATGGATCATGTGCTGTCTCGCTTTGTTGAAACCGGTGAAAAGTTTGGCCTGATGCAAGTTGATTTGGACTTTTTTAAAGCGGTCAATGATACGCTGGGTCATGCGGCGGGGGATCATGTGCTGTTGGAGGTGGCCAAAATTCTGGTGGAAGAGACGCGCAGAGATGATCTGGTGGCGCGGGTTGGCGGTGATGAGTTTGTGCTTTTGTTCTCCGGTCTGACAGACATCGACTGTCAACGGCGGAGTAAAAACCGGCCATTCGGCGGCGTAAAAGCAGGCCAGTGTGTGACGGGTTGTTTTGTTTTTGGAGACAAAGGCAGCCTATTCCGGTGGAACTGACCGGAGGGCGGGCTTGCCCGCCTGTAGGGCAGGTTCACCAGAATAGGCTTACATATATTTACGGGGTGACTTGAGGCCAATTTAAGGCGTCATGCGTTTGGCGCGGCTCTGGTTCAGGCGGTAGCTTTCGCCGTTCATTTCCAAGATATTGACGTGATGGGTTAGTCGATCCAGCAGCGCGCCGGTCAAGCGCTCGGTGCCGAATGTATCGGTCCATTCCTCGAAGGGCAGATTGCTGGTTATAAGCGTTGCGCCCTGTTCGTAGCGTTGCGAGATCAGTTCGAACAGGAGCTCGGCACCAGTTTTGCTAAGAGGCACAAAACCGAGTTCATCTATGATCAGGAGCTTCACCTTGGCCAATTGCCGCTGGCGGCGCAGCAAGCGTTTTTCGTCGCGGGCTTCCATCAATTCATTGACCAGCGCGGCGGCCGTCACAAAGGCCACCGATAGTCCCTTTTGGCACGCCGCCAGACCTAGCCCGAGGGCGATGTGGGTTTTGCCGGTGCCACTGGGGCCGAGGGCGATGACGTTTTCTCGCCGCTCTATCCAATCACAGCGCGCCAGTTCCAGCACCATCATTTTGTTCAGGCCGGGGATCGCCTTAAAGTCGAAGCTGTCCAGACTCTTAACCGCAGGGAATTTGGCCGACTTGATCCGCCGTTCCACCATTCTACGCTCTCGGTCGATTAGTTCCAGTTCAGTCAGGCGGGCAAGGTAGCGCACGTGATCCACCCCCTCGGCGGCACAGATGCGGGCCTGTTTGTCATGCTCACGCAGGAAAGTCGGCAAGCGCAGGGTTTTTAGGTGGTGGGCCAGCAGAAGTTCGGGGGCTTTGTTCATGATGCTTCTCCCGTCAGAAGGCTCATGTAGGCAGAAGCCGATGTTGTGGCGACATTGGTGCGGGGCAGGAATGGATAAACATCCAAGTCTAGCCGTGCTGGCCGCCGCTCCACTCGGCACAGGACCAGATGCTTGACAGCGTCAAAGCTGATCGCCCTTTTGTGCAGAGCGGTTTTTATGGCGGCGTGTAAATCTTCCATGGCAAAGCGTTCCAGCAGGCGCAGTACTTGCACGTATTCTCGCTTTCCCGTCTTTCCCTGCCTTGCCTCCAGAAGCCGCTGGATGGTTCCAAACGCTTTCGGCAGTTTCCAACCCTGCAAGGGTGCCGCCTGATCAAAAGCCATGATTTTGCGCTCGATCAGCGGCAGGTAATGCAGCGGATTAAACACCATATCATCGGTCTTGTAAGAACGCGGGTGGTCGGCGATGACCTCTGCCGCGCAGCCAATAGTGA
>JPUR01000117.1 GCA_001321835.1 Marinosulfonomonas sp. PRT-SC04 | reverse complement strand
TATGTTTTCGATTTCAATGGCGCGGGTGTTCACATCATACGGATGAGCCTTGCGCATGAGCCCGTTCGCAGTGTTCAGATATGGGAAAACCTGTTTGTATTCTTTGCAATCATCCATCGCTTTGGATAGGGCAAAGCCAAAGTTCATCCGGTCATTTTCTGTCAGGGTTTTATCGGCAAAGCGGTCTTTCATCTGCGCAAGCAAAGGATCATCGGCGCTGAATTTATGCGAGGCACTGAAGGTGCGGTAGGTTTCGCCGTTGTTTGGCTCCAGCTCAATGGCTTTGTGAAAATCAGCGCTGGCTGCGACAAAGTCGCCCTGCGTTTGCAGCAATGCCGCCCGGCGGGAATAGGCAAAGGCGTAATCGGGGTTTGCCTTAATGGCTTTGGAAAAATTTTTAATCGCGGCATCGTTATGGCGCAAAACGCCCTGGGCCCGTGCCATCATCGCATAGACCTGTGCCGATTTATCCCCCAACCGAATAGCCGCCTGAAAGGCTTCAATCGCATCACCGTCCTGTTCGGCCTTGGTCAGGAGCGTGCCAAGGGTGTACTGCGCATCCGCCAGTTTTGGCGCCAGCTTGCAGGCTTTGCGGGCCAGCTTCATCGCCTCTTCATCTTGATCCATTCGCGCCAGTGCCCGGGCCAGATTTGAGATGGCGATTGCCAGTTTTGGATCAGCATTCAGTGCCCGGCGCAAGGCCTCTGCAGCATCAACCGGTCGGCCAACATCCAGCAACAGCCGCCCCAGATCATTGTGAATAATCGCGGCGTTCGGGGCAAGGGTTGTGGCGTGGCGAAAGCTGGCCAATGCGGCTTCGCTCTCGCCTTGGCGCGCCTGAGCGGTTGCCAGAATATGTGCCACAGTCGAGGCACCGGGATGTGATTTTAACAACGTTTGCGCACCAATCTGGGCCCGTTGAAACTGTTGCGCATTCATATAGGATATCAGGGTGGCGATTTCCTGTGGGTTTGCCCCGTCCAGCCCCTGTTTTGATGTCGATTTTTTGGCGGAAAATACCGCGCTGATCGCTGTCTTTTTCTGCGGGCCAAGAGGTGCGCCTGACAGATCCTTTAAAAACTGGGTTATCTGTTTTTTGTCACCATGCGATTGCAACACTTCAGCCCAGACTTGCCAGATAGCTGCCTCGGCCGGTTTCAGCGCGACGGCCTCTTTCATATGCGGCAGGGCTTTAGTATATTTGCCGCCAGAGGTGAAAATTCGGGCCACTTGAAAATGGACTTCGGCAATGCGTGGATTAACCTTGAAAATTGCCTGATAGATGGCAAGCGCCTCGTTCAGCTTGCCAGCGTTTTGCAGGCCAAGCGCCTTTTGATACTGGGACGGGATTTGTTTTGGGGAAATAGGGGGCACTGGTGTGTCTTTCGTTGGACATTTAACTTTAGTTTAGGCGGTTTGGCATAGACTGTCCAACAAACATAATTAGGCTCAGACCTTGTTTTTAGCCACGTCGACATTACCCCTATAATCAGGCGCACAATAACCAAAATAGGATTTTCATGTTGAAACATTTTTGCTTGTTCCTGGTTTTTCTGATCCCGGGATTTGCGGCTTCAGCCCAAGACAGAGCGCCGCTGGAGCCGTTGATCGAGGTGTTGCAATTGCACGAAATATTTGCGGTGCTGCAGCTGGAAGGCGTCAACTATAGTGGCGATCTTGACCGCGAGATGCTGGACAATAGCGGCGGGGAAAAATGGCAGCAGGTGGCCCGTGATATATATGAGCCCAACCGGGTCTGGCAAACCTTCCTGCCGGGGTTTTCTGCCGGCCTTGAGGGGCAAGACACGGCTGCCATGACCGTGTTCTATACCAGCCCGCTTGGCCAGAAAATCACCACGCTTGAATTACAGGCGCGGCGCTTGATGTTGGACAAGGCGCGTGAGCAAGACAGTCGTGCAGCGTACCTTGCGTTGGTTGAAACGGGTGATCCCCGCCTGACTATGCTCAGAAATCTGGTCGCCGCTAATGATCTGATTGAGTATAATGTGATGGGCGCGATGAACGCGAGCTATGCGTTTTACAGCGGCATGGTTGAGGGCGGTGCCTTTGAGCCTGACCTCAGCCAAGACGACATATTGCAGGATGTCTGGGCACAAGAGGCTGACATTCGCAGGGATACCGAGGGCTGGGTTTATGCCTATCTGGTGCTGGCCTACGCGCCGTTGTCGGACGTTGAATTACAAACCTATGTCGAGTTTTCCAGCACCGCGGCGGGGCGGGGGCTGAATGCGGCGCTGTTTGCGGGCTATGAGGATGTTTTCTTGCAGGTCTCCAAGGCGCTTGGGGTGTCGATTGCCAAGCTTATGCAGTCGAAATCGCTGTAATCAGCACTGTCATCAGCGCCCATCGTCAGGGCAGGGCTGCCACAGGGCTGCAATATCGGCCATAATCGCTGGGTATTGCGCGGTTACACGGTATGCGAGCTGTTTACGTCGCGCGCTATAGCGGGTATTCTCAAGGGTGCTGCTCACCGCGGCCGCGGGTCAGGTTAACGGATTTCCCAGGGGCCCCATATCGCAAGCGCCAAGCCCCAGCATTAGAGTCAGGCCAATAAGGCGCATGTGCGCACTCCTTATGTGAATTGCGACTTGACTTAGGTCGGCATTTTTCAGATAAGCCGACTTCTTGGCAAGGATAACTTTGTCAGATCTATGTAATGTCGCCCAGTGGGGCGCGCAGTTCGAGGCGCCATTTAAATGGCACAACACTCTGGTCATGACGGCGAACAGGGCGGCCACAGAACGCGAAAAATAAAGGAATACCATATGTTTGCGGTTATGAAAACCGGCGGCAAGCAATACAAAGTTCAATCAGGTGATATCCTGCGCATTGAACGTATTGCAGCCGATGCTGGTGAAAAAGTCCAGTTCAACGAAGTTCTGATGATCGACAACGCAGTTGGCGCCCCATTCATTGATGGTGCTGGTGTTCAAGCTGACGTGATCGACCAGATCAAAGGCGAAAAGCTGATCCACTTTGTGAAACGTCGTCGTAAGCACGGCTCCAAACGCACAAAGGGCCACCGTCAAAAGCTGACCCTGATCCGGATCACCGAGATTCTGGAAAAAGGCGCTGATAAATCTGGCGTTAAAGCTGCGATCGGCACCGGTTCGGTTTCCGCAGCAATCGTTGCTGCAATGAAACCTGCCAGCAACAATCCAGCCCGTGCGGAACAGGGCAAACCTGCCCCGAAACCTAAGGCTGCCAAAAAATCTGCTAAAACAGCAGAAAAAGCTGACGCCAAACCAGCCAAAAAAGCAGCGGCCAAATCTGCGGCCCCAACAGATGGCGCCAATGATTTGAAAAAACTGTCCGGCGTTGGTCCAGCTCTTGAGAAAACGCTGCATGAAGCAGGCGTGACAACATTCGCCCAGATCGCAGGCTGGTCTACAGCCGATATTGCTGATATGGACGAGAAACTGTCATTCAAAGGCCGGATCGAGCGTGAAGGCTGGGTTGAGCAGGCCAAAACATTGGCTAAAGGCTAAGGAGAGACAAAATGGCACATAAAAAAGCAGGCGGTTCATCCCGCAACGGTCGCGACAGTGCAGGTCGTCGTCTTGGTGTAAAAAAATTCGGTGGCGAATCTGTCATCCCAGGTAACATTATTGTCCGTCAACGCGGCACGAAAATGTGGCCAGGCGAAGGCGTTGGCATGGGCAAAGATCACACAATCTTTGCAAAAGTCGAGGGTCACGTGACCTTCCACAAAGGCCTTAAACGCCGCACATTTATCTCGGTTCTGCCAGCAGCAGAGGCCGCTGAATAAGCCGTACTTTAAGATTTAAAAATTGAAAGGGATCGGTGAAAACACCGGTCCCTTTTTCGTATACAATCTTCACATATAACCAATGGCAGCAATACCCGAAAAATTAATTGGAGCCGCCCGGCAAAATTGGTAGGGCATAAAATATATTTCACGCGAGGTGAAGCCCCGCAGCTTGAACTAAAGTTGGCAACCGCTATCTATTCAATGCAGGTTCCAAAGGAGCAATGGCATGAAACTTGAGACGATAAAAAAACAATCAGTGATTGAAACCAAACGCTTCATCCTGCGTCCGTTGCGTAAATCGGATGTCGGCCTGATGGAGATGTATTCATGCGACAAGCGCATTGCACGATCGACCACCTCAATTCCACATCCGCTGCCCCCTGGCAGCACCGAAGCCTTCATCCGCCGTGTCACCTCTGACAATCAAACCGAAGTTGTTTGGGCGCTGGATGGATCGGCGCACGGCCACGCCGAATTTCTCGGGGTGATCGGGTTGAATTGCATCGAGCGTGAGCAGGCGGAAATCGGCTACTGGGTGGCGCCCGCCTTTTGGAACACCGGCTTTGCTTCGGAAGCGGTGAACGGGCTGCTTGCGGCCAACCCGATTGGTTGCAGCACGGTCTTTGCCGAGGTGTTTCAGGACAACCCGGCCTCGGCCAGAGTGCTGACCAACGCAGGTTTTGAATATATTGGTGACGCCGAAACCCATTCGGTGGCGCGTGGCGCCAATGTCGAAACTTGGACCTACATTAAGAAGATGAGCTAGGCTGTGAGTTTGGCTGAGGAAATATCTCTGAAAACGTCACGCCTTTTCTTGCGGCCGTTCGAAAGTAGCGATTGGCAGCTGCTGTGCGATATCTGTGAGAAAAAAGATGTAGCGCGTATGCTTGCGGTGATTACCGTGCCATGGCCCAAAGAAAAAATCCTTGACTGGATTGCCAATACTCATGGGGATTTGGAAAGTGGATTCCGTCTTGCTGTCTGTTTGCATGAGGGCCCCCTGATCGGCATGGTGGCAATGGGGGGCGTGCCTGTTTCCTGCGGCTACTTTATTGCGCAAGAACATTGGGGTAAGGGGTATGCCACCGAGGCCAATCGCGCGTTCTTTGCGGCCTGTTATAGTATGATTGACGAATTGGATGAAATCCATGCCGATCATTTCACCGATAACCCCGCATCGGGCAAGGTTTTATGCAAACTTGGCTTTGTAAAATCAGGCAATAGTATAGGTAATTCTGCCGCAAGGCTTGAGCCTGCCCCAAATATCACTTATCGCCTAACTAAATTCCAATTTAAGGCCGCAAACCCATGAAATTTCTTGATCTCGCCAA
>JPUR01000116.1 GCA_001321835.1 Marinosulfonomonas sp. PRT-SC04 | reverse complement strand
TTGATTGATTAAATCGTCGCAAAGGTTGCCTCGGGAACTCTATAAATCTCTAACTTGGGACCGTGGAAAAGAGCTGGCTGATCATGCGCGCCTGACGATGGCCACAGATGTCGAGGTCTACTTCTGTGATCCGCAATCGCCGTGGCAGCGCGGATCTAACGAGAATACCAACAGGTTGCTTAGACAATATTTGCCGCGCGGAACGGACCTATCAGTCCATTCTCAAGCCAAACTCAGTGCAATTGCACGACAGCTTAACGAGCGCCCCCGAAAGACCTTGCAATACCAAACGCCAGCAGAGAAGTTTGCTCAGTGTGTTGCATCGATCAGTTGAGCCCACCGCATTTATCGGCCATTCATTTGGGGCCACCGTTGCGTTGCGCTTGGCTCTGGAACACCCCGAATTTGTCCGCAGCCTGACGCTGATTGAGCCCGTGTTTTTCGCGGTGGCCAAGGACAATGAGCACTACGCCGAGCACATGCAGGAATTCGAACCATTTGGCGCGGCGATTGAAAATGGCGAGCCTGAACTTGCCGCCAAATTGTTCACCGACGCATGGGGCACCGGTGCCCCATGCGTCGGTGCTGCCCGCCGCAATGCGCAGCTATATGACCGCGCGTATTGGCATGGTTCCAGCCACCATGGGCAACCCTATATGAGGACAGCGCTTTGATGGCTGTGGCAGGTCGTCTTGAGGGGCTGAACTGTCCAGTTTTGCTGATTGACGGGGCCAATTCGCCGCCTGTGGTTGCGGCGATAAATCAGGCGCTAGAGGCGCGCCTACCTGACGCCAAACGGGTCACGGTCAACGGGGCCTCACATATGGTGCCGATCACCCACGCAGAGCGGGTGGCCGACGAAATTCGCGGATTTTTAGGGCTGTAAAGCTATGTGGCTTGGTGTGCGGTGGATTTAGCCGCGCACCAGCGCCAAAAACGCATCCACATTTTCATCACTGGCGGACCAGTCGCAAACCAAGCGTGCGGTCAGGATTTCGTCGGGGTTTTCCCCCTCCAATTCGCCCTCGATCACGTAGTATTGCGCACCCGCCGCGTGCAGGCGTTGATGTGCGGCGCGTGGCCAGCCTGCGAAGATAATATTGGCCTCTGGTTCATGCAAAAACGAGGTGTTCGGGGTGGCCTTCAAGCCAGCGGTCAACCGCGCCGTGGCCGCATTGGCCTTGGCGGCGCAGTCCAGCCACAGATCATCGGTCAGATAGGCTGACATTTGGGCCGCAAGGAAGCGGTTCTTTGACGGCAAATGCGCACCACGTTTGCGGCGCAGCTCAAATTCCCAAGCATGTTTTGGGTCAAAGAAGATCACCGCTTCAACCCCCATGCAACCGTTCTTGGTGCCGCCAAAACTGACCGCATCAATGCCGGCTTTCCAAGTCATTTCGGCAGGCGTGCAGCCCAGCGTGGCAATCGCATTGGCAAAGCGCGCGCCGTCCAGATGGGTGTCCAAACCGTAAGATTTTGCGACCTCGCACAGCGCTGTGATCTCGGCAACCGTGTAAACCGTGCCGCGCTCGGTGACTTGGGTGATCGACAGCGGCCCGCGCTGGGGGCCATGCACGCCACGGGTTTCCTCAGCGTCAATTTTGCGGCGTAATTTCTCGGGATCAATCTTGGCATTCGGAGCGCCGACCAATGTCAGCTTGGTGCCGCCGGTGAAAAACTCCGGCGCGTTGCATTCATCCTCATGGATGTGGGCAACCGGCGAGCAGAATATCGTGTCCCACGGTTGCGCCAAAGTGGCGAGGATCAATGAGTTGGCCGCCGTGCCGGTCGAGACCAGATAGACCACTGCCTCGGGTGCTTGAAACAGCGCACGGATTTGGCCCTGAACCTTGGTCATCAGGGCATCACCCCCATAGGGCATGGCGTATCCGGTGTTGGCGTCGCTCAAGCCCTGCATCACGAGTGGATGCACGGGGCCTGTGTTGTCAGAGGCGAAAAACATTAGATTGGCTCCTCAATGATGTGATCTTCCCAGTCTTCTTCGGCGACCTCAAATTCCGGCACCGTCCAGCCGCGCACCGAAATGCCAGCCTCATGCACGGTTTCAGAGGTGCCTGAAATCAGCGGATGCCAGTCATACAGCGGCTTGCCCTCGTAAATCAGCCGATAGGCACAGCTGGCGGGCATCCAATAGGCGATTTTACTGATGTTCTGCGGGGTCAACTGCACGCATTCCGGCACAAATTGCAGCCGGATATCATACTGTCCACAGCGACAAGTTTCACCGTCCAGCAGCCGACAAGCAACGCGGGTGAAGGCGATTTCGTTGGTGTCTGGGTCTTCTAACTTGTTCAAACAGCATTTGCCGCAGCCATCGCACAGCGCTTCCCATTCTCTGGGGGCAAGGTTCTTCATGGGAACCTTTTCCCAGAATTTATGGCGCAATCCGGCGCGGTTGATCGGGTCGGTATCGGTGGCAGGATCGTGGCGCGGATCTTTAGACATTGGCTAAGATTTCGCGCACCTGAACACAATCGGCATTCATCTGCACAATCAGCGCATCCAAGCTGTCGAATTTCAACTCGGGGCGCAGGTGTTCAACCAAAGCCACCGAAACATGCGTGCCATAGATATCGCCCTGAAAATCCAGAATAAAGGTTTCAAGATTGGGCCGGTTTTCACCAAACATCGGCCGCACGCCCATGCTGGCGGCGCCATCATAGCTGCCAGCGTGTGGCCCATCCAAAACATCAATCTTCACGGCATAAACCCCAAATTTAGGCGGGTGCAAACCGGTGATCGACATGTTGGCAGTGGGAAAACCCAGCTCGCGACCACGTTGATCGCCGCGAATAACTTCGCCCTCAATCCGGTGCCAATGGCCCAGCATACTGGCGGCATCAGCCGGGCGCCCATCGGTTAACGCGGTGCGAATGGCGGTGGAGGAGACCTGCCCGTTGCCAACCTCGATCAGCTCGGCAACCGTGACGCCAAAACCCATTTCAGCGCCAAAGCGCACCAGATCGGCGGCATCACCGCTGCGGTCTTTGCCGAACTGGAAATCAGCCCCGACCACCACATGTTTCAGGCCCAGACCCTCGCAGATCACATTGCTGGCAAATTCTTCGGCCGTCAGGTTGGACAGGATGTTGTTGAAGTTCAACTCATAGAGTTTTTCAACGCCGATTTTTTGCAGACGGCTGGCGCGGGCCTCGGCGCTCATTAAACGAAACGCAGGCGCCGCGGGCGCGAAATACTGGCGCGGATGCGGCTCGAACGTCATCACCCCGAGTGGGCAGTTTAAATCGGCGGCGTGGCCATGGGCAATGTCGATCACCGCTTGGTGGCCCAGATGCACGCCGTCAAAATTGCCAATCGCGGCCGAGGCGCCACGGTCAATCGGATCGGCAAACTGGTAATCGCGAATAATTTGCATAATGGCGGCTACTTTTTGGCGCGGCTGGGGGCAAGCACCAGCGCGTCTCCGGTGATCACCACAGTGTCGCCAACTTTCGCCACACAGTCCAATGCGACGCGGCGTTTTTCAGTGATGATGTTGGTGACGGTGATGGTGGCGGTGACGGTTTCGCCAATCCGAACCGGGGCGGTAAAGCGCAGGTTTTGCGACATGTAAATACTGCCGTGACCGGGCAGACGTTCGCCAATCAGCGCCGAGAACAGACCAGCCGACAACATGCCATGCGCAATGCGGGTTTTGAAAATCGAGGCCTCACCCGCCGCTTGATCCAAATGGATCGGATTGCGGTCTTCGCTGACCTCGGCAAACAGGTTGATCGTGTGCTCGTCAATCACTTTGGTGATCGAGCGGCTCATGCCGATTTCAAGGTCTTCCAGATAGATGGTGCCGATTTCATCAGTGCTCATGGGAGGTTTCCTAGCGCAATTGGCCGATGGTAAAGAGGGCCGTTGTCATTTCTTTTTCAAAGTAAGCATCAAGGGCTGTTGGGTCTGGTTGATCCGTGGTTTTTGTTTCAGCAGCGGCCAATCCGCCCGAGATGAACAGCGAGTCGAGGTCCTCGCCCATAGCGCCTTTGATGTCGGTATGGATGCCGTCACCGATGCACAGGATGCGGTTGTTGGGGATGCCAATTTCCACTTCGTCCAGCCGTCGACGGGCCAGATCATAGATTGCCGGGTAGGGCTTGCCGACATAGAGGCTCTCGCCGCCCATTTCGGTATAAAGTGCTGCCAAAGCGCCAGCGCACCATTCGCGCACGCTGCCACGATCAACCACGATATCGGGGTTGGCACAGAGCAGTTTCAGCCCCTTTTGTTTGGCGAGCAGAAATTCAGGGCGCATCACCGCCGGATCAGCATGCGGGTCAAACGGGCCGATGCAGATGATGCCTTCGGCTTGATCCAGCGGCACCCGCTGAATGTTAACAGGGTCTTTGATCAGGCTGAGGGGGTCGAAAAATGTCAGGTCATCTTCGGGGCCGATGTACCAGATTTTCTCACCAACTGCGCCGCGAAACATGGTGGCCCGCGCCGCATCGCCGGAACTGGCGATACTGTCCCAGCAATCATCCGGCACGCCCATGCTTTTGATCTGTTTGTGCACAGAATCGCGGTCACGCGGTGCGTTGGTCAGCAGCACGACTTTGCCGCCGGATTTACGGTAGGTTTGCAGTGCTGCCACCGCATCTGGAAGGGCTGCAACGCCGTCATGCACGCAGCCCCACAGATCAACGTAAAGCGCGTCATACTCGCCAGAAATGTCGGCAAGGGCTGTGATGATCTGTGTCATGTGGTTTACACCTTTAGGCTGGGGATGATCTGTTTCTTACGGCTGACGACGCCGGGTAAAACCACGCTGTCGCCGCTGATGCTGACGCCGAATGATTTTTCGGCGATTGATTTAATGGCATCATTGGGGATGAACAGGGTGGCCTGCTCGTTCAGGATATCGACCACGAACAGCAGCACGTGATCAACGCCGTCCTCGGATGCGACCGCTGTCATGCTGTTCATGATGCTGGCCTGACGGTCTAAAACTGTGGCGGGCGATGTGGTTTCCAGCACGGAAACGCGAAATTTGGTGGCGTCGACTTCGAAGATTTTGGAGTCCAGACGCAGCAATTCAGCATCCGAGAAATGCGAGGTGTCGGATTTTGCAGCGAACATTTCAGCGGCATATTCCGGGATGTTAATGTTCAGGTCTTTGGCGAGGCGTTTCGCCACTTCGGTGTCGCGCGGTGTGGTGGTTGGCGAGCGAAATTCCAGCGTGTCGGACAGGATGCAGGACAGGATCAGACCTTTGATGGCATCGGGCATGGTTGTGAGCGCTGGTTCGCGCATGATGCTGTACATCACAGTCGCGGTGGCAGCGACGGGGCGCATGGTGATGTTGATCGGGGCTTTGGTGCTCAGACCGCCAACCAGCAAGTGGTGGTCGATGATTTGGCGGATGTCGGCGTTGCCGATGTTGGCGGGCAACTCGGCCGGATTGTTGGTGTCAACGATCACGACTTTGGCGCCATCTTCCAGATCGGTCAGCACTTCCGGGCAATCAAACCCCCAGCGTTTCAGCACGAAATCGGCCTCGGTGTTTGGCGCGCCCAGCACATAAGCGGTGGCTGGTTTCTTGACGATTTCATTCAGATACCAAGCCCAGATCAGGGCAGAGCCAGTGGCGTCGGTGTCGGGGGCGGTGTGGCCAAAGATTTTGATCATGGGTGCGTGTCCGTTCCTATAGGAGTCGATTTTGCGCTATTATATGCGGGATCACAGAAGGTGTCACCTGCTGTTTGCCGCGTCGCTTGTCGGCTTGTCGCGCGCACTGTACCCTTATTTCGAAACCTTTTAGGACAGCCCCATGAGCAAGCCGCGCGAAACCGATCTATACGCCCCCGTCAAAGCTTATCTTGAAGCCCAAGGTTACGTGGTGAAGGGCGAGATCGGCGCGGTTGATGTGGTGGCGGTGCGCGGCGATGAGGGCCCGGTTTTGGTGGAGTTGAAACTGGGGTTTTCGCTGGCGTTGGTGCATCAGGGTATTGATCGCCTATCCATTAGTGATGCGGTCTATTTGGCGGTGCCGAAAATCGCGGGCAAGGAAAACCTGAACCTGTGTCGTCGCTTGGGGCTGGGGGTGATGACTGTGCGGGCGCGTGACGGATTTGTCGAGGTTCTGGTTGATCCTGTGCCTTATACGCCGCGCAAATCCACCAAGCGCAAGGGGCGGTTGTTGCGCGAATTTTCGCGTCGGGTTGGCGACCCGAATGCCGGTGGGGCCACGCGGGTCGGGATTGTGACCTCCTATCGCCAAGACGCGCTGCGCTGCGCGACATTCCTTGAGGATGAAGGTGCCAGCAAAGGCGCGGTGGTGGCCAAAGGCGCCGACGTTCCAACCGCGACGCGGATCATGGCGGCAGATCATTACGGCTGGTTCGAGCGGATCGCCACAGGGGTTTATATGTTGACCCCAAAAGGCGTTTTGGGGTTGGCGGCTTATGGGCGGGTTGAGGCCGATAGATAAGATTGAGCGCAGAAACCGCCCCTTTGTTAGGTGTATGTTAAGGTCGTGGAAAAACAGCGGTGGTTTGATCGAGCGTAAAAGAATCTATGCCTGCTGGTTGACACATCTGGGTAGGGTGCCTAAATTCATTCTGTTAGCACTCGACCAACCTGAGTGCTAACCTGATTTTAACTTTGACCGAAGGAGCGCTCAAAGATGGCATTTACACCACTTCATGACCGTGTACTGGTTCGTCGCATCGAAGGCGACGAAAAAACTGCTGGCGGCCTGATTATCCCGGATACCGCAAAAGAAAAACCTGCCGAAGGCGACGTGATCGCTTGTGGTGAAGGCGCTCGCAAAGATAGCGGCGAACTGATCCCGATGGCTGTTAAGTCTGGCGACAAAGTGTTGTTTGGCAAATGGTCCGGTACCGAAGTCACAATCGACGGCGAAGAGCTGTTGATCATGAAAGAAAGCGACATCATGGGCCTGCTGGCTTAAGTCGTCTTTTCCTAAATTAAGAATTTTCAGGAGTTTTAGAAAATGGCTAAAGAAGTCAAATTCAACACCGACGCGCGCAATCGTTTGCTGGCTGGCGTCAACATTCTTGCCGATGCGGTTAAAGTTACGCTGGGCCCTAAAGGCCGTAACGTGATCCTCGACAAATCCTTTGGCGCACCACGTATCACCAAAGACGGTGTAACGGTTGCCAAAGAAATCGAACTGGAAGACAAGTTCGAAAACATGGGCGCGCAGATGCTGAAAGAAGTTGCATCGCGCACCAATGACGAAGCTGGCGACGGCACTACAACTGCGACCATTCTGGCTCAGGCCATTGTGAGCGAAGGCATGAAGTCGGTTGCGGCTGGCATGAACCCAATGGATCTGAAGCGCGGCATCGACCTTGCAACAATCCACGCGGTTAAAACCATCAAAGATTCTTCGCGTGAAGTTAAAGACAGTGCAGAAGTTGCACAGGTTGGCACAATTTCCGCCAACGGTGAATCCGCCATTGGTCAACAAATTGCAGACGCTATGCAACGTGTTGGCAACGAAGGCGTGATCACCGTTGAAGAGAACAAGGGTCTGGAAACAGAAACCGAAGTTGTCGAAGGCATGCAGTTTGATCGCGGCTACCTGAGCCCATATTTTGTCACCAACCCTGAAAAAATGGTTGCTGAGCTGGAAGACTGCCTGGTTCTGTTGCACGAAAAGAAACTTTCGTCGCTGCAAGCTATGGTGCCTTTGCTGGAAGCTGTAATCCAGTCCGGCAAACCTTTGCTGATCATCGCCGAAGACATCGACGGCGAAGCGCTGGCAACTCTGGTTGTCAACAAATTGCGTGGCGGTCTGAAAATTGCGGCTGTTAAAGCACCTGGTTTTGGCGATCGTCGTAAAGCCATGTTGCAAGACATTGGCATTCTGACTGGCGGTCAAGTGATCTCCGAAGATCTGGGCATGAAACTGGAAAATGTCACCATCGACATGCTGGGTTCCGCCAAGAAAATCATCATCACTAAAGATGAGACCACGATCATTGATGGCAACGGTGAAAAAGCCGAGATCGAAGCGCGCGTCAGCCAGATCCGCACTCAGATCGAAGAAACCACTTCTGATTATGACAAAGAGAAACTGCAAGAGCGCGTGGCCAAATTGGCTGGCGGTGTTGCTGTTATCCGCGTTGGCGGTATGACCGAAATCGAAGTGAAAGAGCGCAAAGACCGCGTTGACGATGCCCTGAATGCGACCCGTGCGGCCGTACAAGAAGGTGTTGTTGTTGGCGGTGGTGTTGCCCTGATGTTGGCCGCAAAAGCGCTGGCTGATGTTAAAGGTGAAAACTCTGACCAAGACGCTGGTGTTGCCATCGTTCGTCGTGCACTCGAAGCACCTCTGCGTCAAATCGCCGAGAATGCTGGTGTTGACGGGGCTGTGGTTGCGGGCAAAGTTCGTGAGAGCAATGACCCAACATTCGGCTTTAACGCGCAGACCGAAGAATATGGTAACATGTTCGACTTCGGCGTGATTGATCCGGCCAAAGTTGTGCGTACAGCTCTGGAAGATGCGTCTTCGATTGCGGGTCTGCTGATCACCACAGAAGCCATGATCGCTGAAAAACCTGCGCCTGCTGGCGCTGGTGGCGGCATGCCTGACATGGGCGGAATGGGCGGCATGGGCGGCATGATGTAAGGTCTAAATTCCTTTGGAATTTAGACCGTCAGGCGTTTGGCCCTTTAGCCAAACACCGAGAGCTTAACCATTCAATATATAATCCCGAAAAGGGCTGCCCCACCCGGCAGCCCTTTTTATTGCGTCAGCTCACAAAAAACCCCATCGCCCTCCAATTCGAAGTGTACAGTCCCGACATGCGCCTGATCCTCCTCACCACCCTCGCCATGATCGCCTTCGCCGCCAACTCGATCCTAAATCGCCTTGCATTGGTCGATGGTGTGATGGGCCCTGCGGGCTTTGCACTGATCCGCTTGATGGCAGGCGCTGTGACCCTCGCTGCGTTGAAATGGGCCCGAGATAAAACACAATCTTCCCAGATACGCGCCCCCAAACGAGCTGGCATCCAAGGCGCACTCGGGGCTGGATCATTGGCGCTCTATGTGCTTGGATTTTCCTTCGCCTATGTCAGCTTGCCCGCCGGTGTTGGCGCGTTAATCCTGTTTGGCGGCGTGCAGCTGACAATGTTCACTGGTGCTGTCGTCTTGCGCGACCCAGTTCCGCCTCGGCGCATATTCGGGGCTGCCTTGGCCTTTTCCGGGTTGATTTGGCTACTGTGGCCCGGTGGCGGCAACACGCCGCCCCTTGCAGGCAGTTTGCTGATGGCCGCGGCAGCGCTGGGCTGGGGCATCTACTCATTGCTTGGACGTGGGGCCGTGGATGCCCTGGCGGTAAGCGCATTGAATTTCGCGCTGGCAACCCCGCTGGGGCTGCTGGTTTTCGCAGTCTTTCCGGATCAAATTACGGGCTACGGCATTGTACTGGCGATCCTGTCCGGCGGGATAACCTCGGGGCTAGGCTATGCGTTATGGTACCAGATATTGCCGCAATTGGGGGCGACGCGGGCGGCGGTGGCGCAACTGAGCGTGCCGTTGATGGCAATGGCTGGCGGCATGCTGTTTTTGGCCGAGGCCATCAGCTTGCGATTTGCGATTGCTGGTCTGTTGGTGATGACAGGGGTCTGGGTCTCGATGCGCAGTGGCAAGCCCCGCTAAGTACCTTGAAGGTCAGGAAACCCTGACCTCGCAATTTACGACGGTTCCGACTATCTAGGGGGTATGAAATTCATAGCCGCCTTGATCGCCCTGCTGACCCCCTCCATAGCCACCGCTGAGTGCGCCATTTTGGTGCATGGTTTGGCACGCAGCGACGCCTCAATGCTGGTGATGGAACGCGCCCTGTCGCACGCCGGATATCAGGTGGTGAATGTCTCGTATCCCTCCACCAAGAAACCGCTCGAGATCTTGGTTGAACAAGGCCTTCCCGAGGCGCTGGCAAGCTGTGGCAGCGCCCCAGTTCACTTTGTTACCCACTCGATGGGTGGTATTTTGGTGCGGATATATTTGGCGCAAACATCGCCCATTGATCTGGGCCGCGTGGTGATGATGGGCCCGCCCAATCAGGGCTCTGAGCTGGTCGATGTATTGGGCGAATGGCAGCTGTTCAAACGGATCAACGGCCCTGCGTGAATGGATTTGGGCACCGGTAAAGACAGCGCTCCCAACCGATTGGGGCCTGCCGGTTTTACCCTTGGGGTGATTGCTGGGAACCGCTCGCTAAGTCCGATTTATTCAGCGATGTTACAGGGGGCAGACGATGGCAAAGTCTCGGTCAAAGCCACCCATCTGGAGGGGATGCAGGACCATATCATCCTGCCGGTGACCCACACCTTTATGATGAACAATCCGTTGGTGATTGCGCAGGTCAAACTGTTTTTAGCAACCGGCGCATTTGACCATGATCTGAGCTATGCAGACGCAGTACGGCTGAGCTTTGAGTGAACGTTAACCGGTGATCCGGTTGACATGGCCCATCTTGCGGCCCACTTTTACATCGGCTTTGCCATAAAGATGCAGAGCACTGTTCGGCTCGGCGGCAATCGCCGGTACGCGGTCCATATCATCGCCAATCAGGTTTTCCATCGTCACATCACTGTGGCGTTTGCCGTCGCCCAAAGGCCAGCCGGCGACCGCGCGGATATGCTGTTCAAACTGATCAATCGCACAGCCGTTTTGGGTCCAGTGGCCCGAATTATGCACCCGTGGCGCAAATTCATTGATGATCAAGCCTTGTGGTGTGACGAACAATTCAACCCCCATCACCCCAACATAATCCAGCTCATTCAGAATGCGTGCGGCCAGTAAAACGGCATCGGTGCTTTGGGCGTTGGTCAGTTTGGCGGGCACGGTGGTGCGGTGTAAAATACCATCGATATGCACGTTCTCACCGGGATCATAGCAGGAAATATCACCCTGTTGCCCCCGCGCGGCGATCACCGAAACCTCATGGCTGAAATCAATGAAACCTTCTAAAACGCAGGGCGCGCCGGCCATATCGGCATGGGCCTTGGCGGCGTCATCGGCGGTGGTGATGCGGGTTTGCCCCTTGCCGTCATAGCCAAAACGACGGGTTTTCAGAATGGCTGGAGTGCCGATTTTCGCAATGGCGTCTGTCAGGTCATCCAGCGTGTCAACGGTGGCAAAAGGGGCGATATTCAGGCCCAGCGATTGCAGGAATTGTTTCTCAAGCAAGCGGTCTTGCGAGGTTGCCAAAGCACGGCGGTTCGGGTGGATTGGTCGCAGCGCTTCTAATGTATCCAGCGCCGATGTCGGGATGTTTTCAAACTCGTAGGTGATCACATCAACCGCATTGGCAAACTGGGTCAGCGCGGCGGTGTCGTCGTAAGGCGCGGTGGTGACGCGGTCAGCAACATGGCCTGCGGGCGGGGTGGCGCCGGGCTCGTAAATGTGGGTTTTAAAGCCAAGACGGGCAGCCGCGACCGACAGCATTCGGCCCAATTGCCCGCCGCCCAAAATACCGATGGTTGCGCCTTGCGATAGGGGGTCAGTCATTGGTTGGTTCATCCGCAATAGAGGCCGTCAGGGCGGTGCGCCAAGCGTCAAGTTTCGTTGCAAGAGCCGGATCGTTTAACGCTAAAATGCCAGCGGCCATCAGGCCTGCGTTGGCGGCCCCAGCCGCACCAATTGCCATGGTGGCGACCGGAAATCCTTTGGGCATTTGTACAATCGAATAGAGACTATCAACGCCGGATAATGCTTTGGTTTGGATCGGAACCCCGACCACCGGAATGCGGGTTTTGCTGGCCATCATGCCGGGCAAATGCGCAGCACCTCCAGCCCCTGCAATGATCACCTGCAAACCACGCTCGACAGCAGATTTACCATAGGTCCACAACCGGTCTGGTGTGCGGTGCGCCGAGATGATCTTGGTCTCATAGGCAACCTCGAGTTCATCGAGAATATCGGCGGCCAGCTTCATGGTTGGCCAGTCTGATTGCGACCCCATAATGATGCCGATTTTTGTCTTTGTCATTCTGCTATCCTAGCGTTGGAGCCCGCACTATACTGATTGTGCCGGCTCACGCAATAATATCGGGGATTAAGTCGTCTTTAATGACCGCGATCTGGTCTTTTAGGCGCAGCTTTTGGGTTTTTAGGCGCCGAATTGTCAACTGATCCGCGCGGCCAACCTCCTCAAGCGCTTTGATAGCTTCGTCAAGGTCCCGATGCTCGCGGCGCAAAACCTCAAGCCGGACGCGTTGAACGCCCTCGTGGTCCATTTTAATTGGGGTTTCCATGTGCGGTTGTACCTTCGAGTCGGAGTTCTGTGGCATGGATAGCCTTTTTAGAGCGCTGCGGGAAGGCTTTGGTGTGACGCGCTCTCTTGTAGTGCGGCCCGCGGCTGCCCATATTGGTATTATACGGGTTGCCACGCATGGGGCCTGCACCAAACGGTCGCTTGATAAAGGACATGTTGATGACGAAATTCACCCTGAGTACACACCCCTTTTTGCTGGGGTTTGATCAGCTCGAACGCCTGATGGAGCGCACAGCGAAATCCGGCAATGATGGCTACCCCCCCTTTTAACATTGAACAAAACAGCGATAACAGTTTTCGTATCACGTTGGCGGTGGCTGGTTTTGGGCAGGACGACCTGTCGATTCAGGTGGAGGATCGCCAACTGTTGGTGCGGGGCCGTCAAGAGCCTGTGGATGAGGCACGGGTGTTTCTGCACCGCGGCATTGCGGCGCGACAATTCCAGAAAAGTTTTGTTCTGGCTGACGGGGTTGAAGTTGGCGAGGCGGCAATGGAAAATGGCCTGCTGCATATTGATCTGGAGCGGGCAACGCCGGAAACTGTGGTCCAGACCATCCCGATTACCAAACGCTAATTTTTGAGCGAACAAGGAGACGTGAGATGAATAACAGCTATGAATTCGGCCCTGATGGGCGCGACAACATCGTCTATATCACATCGGTCGATGTGGTTGATCTGCCAAAAGAAATGCAGGAACAGGCCCAAGGTGCGGCGCAGCTCTATGCGGTTTGCACCAAGGATGGTGAGCGTTCGGCGCTGGTCAAGGACCGCACGCTGGCTTTTGTTCTGGCGCGTCAGAATGATCTGGCTCCGGTTGCGGTCCATTGATACGCGGCAAAATGGCGCTGTCACATCTGATGGATAGCGGCCTATATATTGCTTAATCAGAGATTGACGGAGATTTAAGATGAGCAAAATGTTGAAATGCACCTGTCTGGAGTGTGGCGCTGTTGGGCAGTTTCCGGCGGATAAAATCGGATCGGCCCAAGTGCGGTAAATGCGGCGCGTGGTTGATCACTGGCAAGGTGGCCGAGATTGATCTGGCGATCTTGGCCAAAGCGGCGAAGAACGACGATGTGCCGTTGGTGGTGGATTTCTGGGCACCGTGGTGCGGGCCGTGTCGGATGATGGCGCCGCAGTTCAAGATGGCGGCTGAGAAGTTGGAGCCTTATGTGCGGTTTGCCAAGATCAACACCGAGGCGCACCCGAAGGCCTCGCAGCAGTATAATATTCGCGGGATTCCGACGATGGCGCTGTTTAAGGGCGGGCGTGAGAAGGCGCGGCAATCGGGGGCGATGCCGTCGCCACAGATACAGGCTTGGGTGAAGAAGTCAGCTTAGGATGCCTGCGGCGCAGGTATTTAGGAAAAGAAGAAGATTAGGTCGTTAGGTGTCCTTACTTCCATCGCCATCTGGGGGCGGTAATCTCTTTATTTCTTCCGGAGGTGGCAGTTGTGAATATTGTTCGGATGTTTTCCGGCCAATACGCAATATATCGCGGAAACGGTCGACTAGTGGTTTAGTATCCTCACCAAATTTCCCAGCGCATTCGGCCACATCATTTATGCCGCCCAAGATCGTATCAAGGGTACCTTTTTCTGAATTTATCTGGATCTCCATTGCACCAAGTCGTTTTAGTAAAAGGTTTCGAAATTCGGGTGTCAAAAACGCACTTTCGTTGATTAGTGAGCGTATCTCACTACAAAGCTCAAGCATCTTTTTGCGATCATCGTTGCTCGGAGAAAAGGAGGGTGTTCAGAATTCCGTGTCACAGGGTTAGCCTAGATGTCGAGCACGTCGCCTAACCTCCCCTCAAAATAGATCGACAGATTGGGCCACTTTTTGCGCCATGACTTGATGACAATGGGGTATTTAGTCCCCCACCTTTCTTCCAAATTATCCAGCGCAGTTTCGGCAGCTTCTACAGTTTCAGCCTTATAAACCGGCTTCAGATCAGCCATGAATTCCTTCCGGTTTTTGCTGGCCACATACTTCAGAGAATTGCGGATTTGGTGGATCACGCAAAGCTGAACCTCAGTCTTTGGAAAGATCGCATTGATCGCCTCTGGAAAGCCCGTCAGGCCGTCAACGCAGGCAATCAGGATGTCCTGCAGGCCGCGATTATTTAGGTCCGTCAGCACCGAGAGCCAGAAGTTTGCGCCTTCAGTTTCAGATAGATACAGGCCAAGAATTTCCTTCCTGCCCTCAAGATTAAGCCCCAGAACCGTGTAAACTGCCTTGGCTGCATAGCGCCCGTCCTGCTTGACCTTGTA
>JPUR01000115.1 GCA_001321835.1 Marinosulfonomonas sp. PRT-SC04 | reverse complement strand
TTACGCTGAAGCGAACCGGCTGGAAGCCGGTGGCTTAAAACCTATTCGTGGAAAGTTAAGGCGCGCACATCGGCAGTGCTGATGCGGCCATCGCCGGTTAGATCCAGCCCCAGCCGGCGCATTGTGTGGATCGTCACACCAAAATTTGTGGCCCCGCCGGGATCCGCCGGATCATTCACATAGCCGCCCTCGCGGGCAACAATATCGGTGGCAATTTGATGAACTGTCTGCATAACATCCCCGCTTTTTCATGGCGAGAATGCTATAGATTTGGTCAATTTAGCCCTTAGCTGCCGTTCTCTGCTGCATCTGGGTCTTGGTAATATCCCTGCGCCTTCAACGCATCGACGACTTCTTTTGGCATGTAATTCTCGTCATGTTTGGCAAGGATTTCAGTGGCTTGGAAAACACCGTCAATATAGCTTCCGGTGGCAACGGTGCCTTGCCCTTCCTTGAACAAGTCCGGCAAAACACCTTTAAAACTGGCCTTAATCGTCGCCCCGCCATCGGTGATGTTAAAGGTAATGACTTCGCCTTGACCGCGCACCAGCGAGCCTTCTTCAACCAAGCCACCAACCCGCAAGATCTGATCCGCCGGTGGAATTTCAGCGACGATCTCGGACGGGCTTTTGAAGTAATTGATGCCATCACGCAGCGCATAGCCGATCAAACCAGTTGATAAGGCCAGCGCCACAATGGCGACCAAAATAACCTGTATCCGGCGTTTTTTCTTTAGACCCTTCATTTCTTCGGTTCCTTTAAATTAGGTGCCTAGGGGAAGACCGGCGCGGCCATCAGCCCTGCCGTTTCGTCCAACCCCAACATGAGATTTGCGTTTTGTATCGCTTGGCCAGAGGAGCCTTTGGTCAGGTTGTCCAGCGCAGCGATGATGATTGTACGTCCCTCAATGCGGTCTTTGACCACGCCGATGTGGCAAAAGTTCGAGCCCCTGATATGGCGGGTCGAGGGGGTCTCGCCAAACGGCAAGGTCAGGATGAATGGCTCGTCTTTATAGGCGGTCACCAGCGCAGCGTGCACTTTTTCTGCGTCGCCTTTAACGTAAACCGTGGCCAGAATACCGCGATTGGCAGGCACCAGATGCGGGGTGAATTGCACTTTTACAGGACGGCCCGCCAGCTTTGAAAATTCCTGATCAAATTCGGCCAAATGCCGATGCGTGCCGCCAACCGCATAGGCGTGATAGCCCTCGGACAATTCGGCATGCAGCAGGTTTTCCTTTAACGCGCGCCCAGCCCCGGAAACCGCGGCTTTTAGATCAATCAAGATATCATCCAGATCAATCAGCCCGCCAGTCATCAACGGGTTCAGCGCATATTGGCCCGTCGCGGCATTGCAGCCAGTGCCGGCCACCAGACGCGCATTCCGGATATCTTCGCGGTAAAATTCGGTCAGGCCATAGACCGCTTCGGCTTGCAAATGCGGCGCGCCATGCGGTTTTCCGTACCATTTGGCGTATTCTTCAATGTCGCGCAGCCGGAAATCAGCCGACAGATCAACGATCTTCAAATCGGCTGGCAACTCGCGGATCACCGCTTGCGATGTGGCATGTGGCAAGGCGCAGAACGCCAGATCAACATCGGAGAAATCAATCTGGTCGATTTTTACCAGATCCGGCAAATCAAGGTGGCGCAGATGCGGGAATACGGTGCTGTAAGCCAGCCCAGCTTTGCGCTCGCCCGACAGGGCCACGATTTCCATAGAAGGGTGGCTGGCAATCAGGCGCACCAGTTCGGCTCCGGTATAGCCGCTGGCACCAAGGATGGCGATTTTATGGGTCATGGTTTTACGGGTCATATCTCGACCTCTCATTTCATATTTGGATATAGGGATGTTTCAAAGGCTCTGCAATCACGCAGCGACAAAGGTGATCTTTCGTCGCAGGAACTGGGTGGCCTTATCGGACACCGTGGCCGGATCGCCGGTGGTCAGGAACATCGGCTCGGTGCCTTCGCCCAGCATATTCGGGTGGCGCGCAAGGTAATTGGCAAGGCTCTCAGCGACCAGATCAGCTTGGGAAAAAACCTTCACATCAGCGCCAAGAGCGGCCTGAAAATGCTTCTGCATCAACGGGTAATGGGTACAGCCAAGGATCGCGGCATCGGGTTTTGGCATCTTGCGCATCAAAGCTTCGACATGGCTGCGCACCAAGGCTTCGGCGAGGATTTCATCGCCCTCCTCAATCGCGTCAACAACACCGCCGCAAGCCTGCGCCTCGACATCAACACCGATGGCACGAAAGGCCAGCTCGCGTTGAAACGCGCGGCTGGCGATGGTGGCGGGGGTGGCAAACAGCGCGACATGGCGCACGCCAACCTCGCGGGGCGGCGAATTATCGCCCCACTCACGCTCGGTCAGCGCCTCGATCAACGGAACAAAGACGCCGAGAACCCGTTTACCTTGCGGCACGCCGGCCTCTTGAATTCGGCGCAAAGCCGCAGCCGAGGCGGTGTTACAGGCCAAAATCACCAGATCACAGCCCGCATCCCACAGCCGCTGAACGGCCGCATTGGTCAGGTTGAAAACATCATCGGCATCGCGCACGCCGTAGGGCGCATGTGCTGAATCGCCGAAGTAAACAAAGGGCACATCCGGCAAACGTTTGCTGACCGCGTCCAGCACAGTTAAGCCGCCCAAACCTGAATCAAAAATGCCTACAGCCATGTCTGCCTCGTTATTTACGTCATTTATAGCCTGTGCAATACGCCGGTTCGCAGGGGAAATCTATGCTTGATTGCAAAATTGCAGTTCAGCAACGAAGCGATGACACCCCGTTGCTGAATTTTAACTTTGCAGACGCTATTCGGCCGCTTGCAACGCAGGCGTTCCACCAGCGCGAAACTCTGCCAGCAGCTCTTCGCGCCGTTTGGCGGCAGACGTGACATTGGCCATTTTCACCGGCCCAAAGCCGCGAATGATCAGCGGCAATTCGGCCAGCGCGATGGCATTGTCCAGTGTTTGCGGTGTCACTTGGCCAAGGATCTCGCCCATATCGATCTCATATTGGGCAATCAAATCGCGCTCCATTTTGCGCTCGGCAAAGCGACCGAACGGATCAAACGCCCCGCCACGTAGACCCTTCATGCGAGCCAACAGACGATAAATCGGCATGATCCAGCCGCCAAACTCGCGTTTTTTCGGACGGCCATTGGCGTCCTTGCCGGGCAGCATTGGCGGCGCCAGATGAAAGCGCATTTTGAAATCACCATCAAATTCGGCGCGGGCTTTGTCGGCGGTATCAAGCATCAGGCGCGCGATCTCGTATTCATCCTTATAGGCCAGCAATTTATGGTAGCCCTTGGCGATGGCCTCTTTCAGCTGTGGATTTTCGGCCTGCTCAACCAGCTTTAGATAACGCTGCTTCAAAGCTTCATTTTGGTAATCCACCAGAAAGTCTGCTCGATAAGCAATCAATTCCGGCAAGGCCTTCGGCACCTCCACCGCAATCGGGCGCGCGGCTTTGGCGGCATCCTCAGGATACTCCATCGCCCAACGACCAATTTCAAAGGCGCGTTTATTGCTCTCAATCGCGGCTTTGTTCAGCACGATCGCCGCCATGATCGCATCATAGCTCAACGGCAAAAGTCCTCGTTGCCATGCCGCCCCAACGATCATCATGTTGGAGAAGATGCTGTCACCCAATAGCGCACGCGCCAATTCAGAGGCGTCAAATTCATCCATCTTGCCCGCCAGCCGCGCCTCAAGTTGCAGAGTGAGACGGTCAAACGGCAGGTGAAATTCAGTGTCACGGGTGAACTCGCCTGTGATAATCTGATGGCTGTTCACCACAGCCCCAGTGCGCCCAGTTTTCATCAGGCCGATGGTTTTGGCCCCTGCCGTGGTCACCAGATCACCGCCCAAAACCGCATCAGCCTCGCCCAACGCGACCCGAATAGCGCTGATGTCTTCGGGCTTTTTGGCAAGCCGCAAATGGATGTGAACCGCGCCGCCTTTTTGCGCCAATCCGGCCATTTCCATCATGCCCGCACCCATGCCATCAATGTGGGCGGCCTGCGCCAAAACAGCACCAATGGTGACAACGCCAGTGCCGCCAACGCCGGTGATCACCACGTTGTGGGTGCCGTTAATGGTGGGCAAGGTTGGGGTTGGCAGATCGGGAATATCAATGCTGGCCGTCGCCGCCTTTTTCACCGTCGCGCCCGTCAGGGTCACAAAAGAGGGGCAAAATCCGTTGACGCAAGAGAAATCCTTGTTGCAGGAGGATTGGTCAATCGCCCGTTTTCGGCCCAGCTCGGTTTCCACCGGAACGATCGACACACAGTTGGATTGCACCCCGCAATCACCGCAGCCTTCGCAGACATCACTGTTGATGAATACCCGTTTATCTGGATCGGGGAATAGCCCGCGTTTGCGACGGCGGCGTTTTTCGGCGGCACAGGTTTGCACGTAAATTATCGCCGATACACCTTTGATTTTACTGTATTTTTTCTGAACGTGCATCAAATCTTCACGCTCGTGCCATTCCAAGCCAGAGGGGAACGCCGCCTTGTCCATATCTTCCTTTTCATCATAGACAATTGCGATGTGTTTCACCCCCATCGCCTGCACTTCGCGGGCAATACGGGCTGCATCCAGATCGCCTTCATTGTGCTGGCCACCGGTCATCGCCACCGCGTCATTGTATAGAATTTTATAGGTCATCGTGGTGTTTGCAGCCACTGCCGAGCGGATCGCCATAATGCCGGAATGGTTGTAAGTACCATCGCCTAAATTTTGGAAAACATGCTCGGTGGTCGAGAACAGCGACTCGCCAACCCAGTTGGCCCCCTCGCCGCCCATCTGGGTGAAACCCGTGGTCGAGCGATCCATCCATTGCACCATATAGTGACAGCCGATGCCAGCGTAAGCGCGGCTGCCCTCTGGTACTTTGGTCGAAGAATTATGCGGACAACCAGAGCAGAAATACGGCAAACGTGATGCGATTTCCTCGGCGTTATCAGCAGTTTTCGCCTGATCCAGCAGCTCAAGACCTGCCTTGATCCGGTCGGTGCCGCGTCCTTCTTCAATCAAGATATTGCCAATTTTATCCGCGATCATAATCGGGTCCAGCGCCATGCGGGTCGGAAATAATTCCTCGGCGTGATCACCCTTGCGCCAACCATAAACTCGGCGGCCTTGACGGTCATCAAAGATTGCTTCTTTGACCTGAACCTCGATCAACTTGCGCTTTTCTTCGACCACAACAATCAGGTCAAGCCCCTCGGCCCACTCCTTAAAGCTGGTCATATCAAGCGGCCAGACCTGTCCGATTTTATAAGTCGAGACCCCCAAACGCTCGGCCTCGGCCGCGTTCAGACCCAGAAATTCAAACGCATGGCTCAGGTCTAGCCAGTTTTTACCCGCTGCAACAAAACCGATTTTTGCACCAGATTTACCCCAGACCCGTTTGTCAATTTTATTAGCTCTAGCAAAGGCTTCCGCTGCGACCCTCTTGTAATCAATCATCCGCGCTTCTTGGGCAACGGGGGTGTCAATCAGCCGGATATTCAAGCCACCTTCGGGCATCACAAACTTCGGCGTTACAAACTGCATCCGGTCCGGATTGCCATCCACCACGCTGGTAACCTCGATGGTGTCTTTCATCACTTTTAGGCCAGTCCAGACCCCCGCGAACCGCGACAAGGCCCAACCATAAAGCCCGTAATCCAGAATTTCCTGCACCCCTGCTGGCGACACAATCGGCATATAAGCGTCCACCATTGCCCAATCAGATTGGTGCAATGTGGTCGAGCTTTCGCCGGTGTGGTCATCGCCCATCGCCATCAAGACGCCGCCATGCGGGGAGGTTCCGGCCATATTGGCGTGGCGCATCACGTCACCGGAGCGATCAACCCCCGGCCCCTTGCCGTACCAAAGACCAAACACGCCGTCGTATTTGCCCTCGCCGCGCAGTTCGGCCTGCTGACTGCCCCAAATCGCGGTGGCGGCCAGATCTTCGTTCATGCCAGGCTGGAAGGTGATGTTGGAAGCGTCCAGAACCTTTTTGGCCCGCTCCATCTGCATATCAACCGCGCCCAATGGCGAGCCGCGATATCCGGTGCAATAGCCCGCCGTGTTCAGACCCGCGGCCGCATCGCGGGCCCGCTGCATCAACATAAGCCGCACCAGTGCTTGGGTGCCGTTCAACAGAACAGGTGACTTTTCCAGATCATACCGATCATGCAGGCTAACAGAATGGTCACTCATCGTTGGCTCCTCCCTTGGCTATCGAATAGCACAATAATAGGTCATAATATTTGACCTACCAAACAAAAAATACTGATGGATAGCTATTCCCTTTCTTGATACTTCGGCGAATATTTCATATTCTCCTAGTTTGATCATAGATTTCGTTTGGTGTTTTATGGATTGGGATAAGCTGAGAATATTTCACGCGGTCGCGGATGCGGGCAGCCTAACCCATGCGGGTGAGGTGCTACACTTGTCGCAATCCGCCGTCAGCCGGCAAATTCGCTCGCTTGAGCAAAGCCTGAACGCCACCCTATTTCACCGTCATGCCCGCGGGCTGATTCTAACGGAACAGGGCGAATTGCTGTTCAACGCCACCAGCGCGATGGATCACCGGTTAGAGGCCGCCACGGCCCGCATTCGCGACAGCACCGACGAAGTGTTCGGCGAATTGCGCGTCACCACCACCACCGGGTTTGGCTCGCTTTGGCTGGCACCGCGCCTCTCGAAACTTTACGAAAAATACCCGGATCTGAAAATTGATTTGATGCTCGAGGAACGGGTGCTGGACCTGCCAATGCGCGAGGCCGATGTGGCGATCCGGATGAAAGAGCCAAGTCAGGCAGACTTAATCCGCAAGCGGCTGATGAGCGTCAATATGCGGCTTTACGCGACGCAAAAATATCTAGACAACAACGGCGATGTGAAAACCATGGATGATCTGGCAAAACATCGGCTGATTTGTCAAAGCACCACATCAATACAGCCCCCGGCCAGCGCAATTTTCACCCAAGAACTGCTGACACATGGCGTGCGCTCCTTGCTGACGGTGAACAATTACTTCGGCGTTTTGCAAGGCGTATTGGCCGATCTGGGCATTGGGGTGCTGCCAGATTACGTGACCGAGGATTTCACCAATCTGGTGCGGGTGCTGCCCGAGCATGAAGCAAATGAAATCCCGGTGTTTCTCGCCTATCCTGAAGAATTGCGTCACTCCAAACGTATCGCGGCCTTTCGGGATTTTGTCACCGACGAGATCATCGCGCGCCGAAAAAGATTGCGGGCAGAAGCCCTTAGTCAAGCTATGCGTTAAGCGCATAGTCGCTTTGCAACTTATTTGCGATATTATCCTTGAAAGCGACATGGCCCAGCCCTAAATGAAACTCATGAAGACAGTAATCGAAGCAATCCTTGCTGGCTTCATACCTCCCTGTTGGACTTCGGCCGAGCCTCTGTGCTCGGCCTTTTTTTTTGGGCTCGGCCTTTTTTTGGGCTTCTCACGCACGCATCATTTGCAAAACCTCGCCCATTCCCTAAACAAATCATCCGCTTGAGCATACAGTGAAGCCGCGTGCCACATCAGGATTTTGACATTGACGACAAAATAAATTGTAAAATCGCATTCCCCTGCCCGCCCCCATGCCCTAAAAGGCGCCCAACAGCTGCCTTAGATGCCTTGGGGGAACCGACATGCAAGAGCCGCAGATTACCGACGAATTAATCGCCAGCCACGGGTTAAGCACTGATGAATACGCGCGTATTCTAGACATCATCGGGCGTACACCGACCTACACTGAGTTGGGTATCTTTTCGGCCATGTGGAACGAGCATTGCTCCTATAAGTCTTCGAAAAAATGGCTGCGCACCCTGCCAACCGAAGGTCCGCAAGTGATTTGCGGCCCAGGCGAGAACGCCGGCATCGTTGATATTGGTGATGGCCAATGCATTGTTTTCAAAATGGAAAGCCACAATCACCCCAGCTACATCGAACCCTACCAAGGGGCTGCCACCGGCGTTGGTGGCATCCTGCGCGATGTGTTTACCATGGGCGCACGGCCAATTGCCGCGATGAATTCACTGTCATTTGGTGATCCAAGCCACCCCAAAACCCGCCAGTTGGTGCATGGGGTTGTTGAGGGCGTAGGCGGTTATGGCAATTGTTTCGGCGTGCCAACCGTGGGCGGCGAAGTGCGGTTCCATTCGGCCTATAACGGCAATTGTTTGGTCAATGCGTTCGCAGCAGGCCTCGCCGACACCGACAAAATTTTCTACTCGGCGGCCTCTGGTGTGGGCATGCCAGTGGTCTATCTCGGGGCCAAAACCGGCCGAGACGGGGTTGGTGGCGCCACTATGGCCTCGGCTGAATTTGACGACACCATCGAGGAAAAGCGCCCCACTGTTCAGGTTGGCGATCCCTTCACCGAAAAGCGCCTGATGGAAGCAACGCTGGAATTGATGGCCACCGGTGCGGTGATTTCGATTCAGGATATGGGCGCCGCGGGCCTGACCTGTTCGGCGATTGAAATGGGCGACAAGGGCGGCTTGGGCATTCGGCTGAACCTAGACGATGTGCCTGCCCGCGAAGAAAACATGACGGCCTACGAGATGATGCTGTCGGAAAGCCAAGAGCGCATGCTGATGGTTTTAAACCCCGAACTCGAAGCTGAAGCCAAGGCCGTGTTTAACAAATGGGATCTGGATTTCGCTATTGTTGGCGAGACCATCGCCGAGGATCGCTTTATCATCATGCATGGCGGCGAGCTGAAGGCGGATTTACCGCTGAAAGCGCTGTCAGGCAACGCACCAGAATATGATCGTCCATGGGTGGAGACACCGCCCGCCGAGCCGCTGGCCGATGTGCCCGGAATTGATCCGATTGACGGCTTGCGTGGCTTGATTTCATCACCGAATTACGCCGCCAAACAATGGGTCTATGAGCAATATGACACCATGGTGATGGCCGACAGCGTTGTGGTGCCGGGGCTGGGGGCTGGTGTGGTGCGGGTGCATGGAACCAACAAAGCACTGGCCTTCACATCAGACGTTACACCGCGTTATGTCATGGCAAATCCATTTGAAGGCGGCAAGCAAGCGGTGGCAGAAGCCTACCGAAACCTGTGTGCTGTCGGCGCCAAACCACTGGCCACCACCGACAATATGAATTTTGGTAACCCCGAAAAACCCGAAATTATGGGCCAATTTGTTGGCGCCATCAAAGGTATTTCCGAGGCGGTTTTGGCGCTGGATATGCCGATCGTCTCAGGCAATGTTTCACTTTACAATGAAACCGATGGCACCAGCATTTTACCGACCCCGACCATTGGGGCCATTGGTTTGCTCGACCATATTGACGATCTGATCAAAGGCGATGTGCGCGATGGCCACGTGGCACTGTTGATTGGTGAAACCCACGGCCATTTGGGGCAATCGGCTCTGCTTGCCGAGGTGTTCAACCGTGAAGATGGCGACGCGCCGCATGTCGATCTTGAGGCGGAGCGGCGTGCCGGTGAATTCATCCGCGCCAACCGTGATCTGATCAAATCAGTGACCGATCTGTCAGACGGCGGCTTGGCCTTGGCGGCGTTCGAGATGGCTGAAGCGGCGGGGGTTGGCGTCACGCTTGATGCCTCTGACACCCCGACCCTGTTTGGCGAAGATCAGGCGCGCTATCTGGTGGCCTGCAACTTTGATCAGGCTGAAGCCTTGATGATTGCGGCCGCATCGGCTGGCGTTCCAGCCCTAAGCGTCGGGCGTTTTGGCGGCGACAATGTCAGCTTTGGGAGCTCATCCGCGCCACTGGCCGAGTTGTCGGAAATATTCCGGCGCGCGTTTTATGAAACCATCGGCTAGTCTTGCGAAGGGGGCGGCCACGCCCTACATACTATAGAAGTCAGCGAAAAGGACAGATGATATGGCGATGCAAGCCCACGAAATTGAAGACTTGATCCGCGCCTCGTTTCCCGAGGCCAAGATCACCATCACCGATCTGGCAGGTGACGGAAACCATTGGGCCGCCGAGGTTATCGACGAAAGCTTTCGCGGACAAAACCGAGTGCAGCAACAACGCGCAGTCTATGCGTCGCTGAAAGGTAAGATGGATGGGCCTTCGGGCGCACTGCACGCCTTGGCCCTGACCACAAAAGCACCCGAGTAGCCTGGGATGCCCCTGTGGCAAAGCATCCTATTGGGAATTATCGCCTTAATTGCTATTGCGATCCTAATAGAGATATTCATCAAACGAAACCGCCCGCGCCCATCTTTTGCCGAGCAGTTTTTGGGCGAAGATGTCAACGACGACGATTACGACAAACCCGAACTGGGCATGGAAGCCATCGATATGGATGTGATCCGCGCCTCGGAGCAGGGCAACAAAACAGCCGCCTCTTTAGGGGCACGGGATATGCAGTTCTGGACCAAACAAACGCGCCGACGGCATCCCCGTAAATCAGACACACCGCAACCGCGGGCAACTGGAGAAAAGAAATGAGCGACGCAGCGACACAAATCAAAGAGACCGTAACCTCCAATGATGTGGTTCTGTTCATGAAAGGCACCAAAGATGCGCCACAATGCGGGTTTTCATCCCGCGTGGCCGGCGTGCTAAATTTCATGGGCGTTGAATTTGCCGATGTGAATGTGCTGGCCGATGAGGGCATCCGTCAGGGTATCAAGGATTATTCTGACTGGCCGACTATTCCGCAGCTTTACATCAAGGGCGAGTTTGTTGGTGGCTGTGACATCATCACCGAAATGACACTGTCCGGTGAATTGGACCAGATGTTCGACAAAGAAGGCATTTCTTATAATAAAGAATCCGCTGAAAAAATTCGCGGAGCAAACGGCTAACCCCTCGCCTTTCCCTGATAACAGGGAGAGGCTAACAGGCAAATTCAAGAAAAAGGGCGGGCTTATAGCCTGCCTTTTTTAACTTCCAAGCTTGGCAAGCTGGGCGGTGGTGCATTCAAGAATAATATGACCTTGGGCTGCAATTCGGTCCAGTTGTTGAACCAAATCTCCCTGAAACACTTCCAGCTGCTTGATCACATCAAGCAAGCTGCCACCGCCTGATGGCAGTCGCGCACTCTCAATGCTGCACATTACTCTGGTCGAACTAAGGCCCAGGGTGAAACGCCGCATCATGGAGATCGCCCGCAATATCTGTTCAGCTTCCTCGGCAACCTGTTGCAATCCAGTTTTCGCCTTGGTGATAAAAGTCGCGGCCAAGTCCGCCATCTGATCCTCTTCATCCCCAACATTAACCCCGCCCAAGGATCGGCGTTCATTTTCGAATTTGGTTGCCACCTCGTGCAAAACTCGTGCGGTGCCGCATAAGAATTGGCTGTTCACCAATGTGCGCCGAATGGCGTAAAAATTGCTCCCCTCCCCTTTGACATAGTTTTGAAACCAAAATGACATTTCTTCGGACATTTCCCAGTAATTTTGCGCCAATGAGCTGATAGCGCCGCCAGATGGCTCCAGTCGTGCGGCAATGATCCGCATGTTGGTGGGCACTGTGCTGATTGCTTCAAAACTGACAATCAACGCGGCCGTTTCATCATGTAACGAATTGGCCGCTGCAATCATTTCAGCGAACCGGTCAGCGGTTTCAGAGGGAAAATTATCCATCTTCTCATCTCGCGCCCGCAGCTCGTGCATCAACGCATCACTGGAAAATATAGAGTAATCCGCATAGCCAAGCGCCTCGATGCGCTTGATCAGCTTGGCCGCACTGTCTTCGGCGCTGACGCCGTCCTCAAGCTCGGCTTTGCGCAAAGCCTCATATTCAGTTTCTATAACATCCAACATTTTACTGGTTGGTTTGATCCTGATCGATAAAAACCCGTCCTGAAATGGCATCGCAACCGCATACACCCAGTAATGCAGCCCATCCTTGGACATATTTTTCACATAAGCGCCAATTGCCTCGCCTTTGTTCAGCGCCTCCCAAACCAGCCAAAACAGCCCCTTGGGCATATCCGGATGGCGGATCACCTTATGCGGCGTGCCCAACAGCTCGTCCCAGCTATAGCCAGACACGCGCTGGAAAATGAAATTTGCGGCCTGAATAATACCTCGCTTGTCGGTTCGCGAGAAAAAGATCTCTTCGATCCGAAAAGGGGCGGCCCCGCTTGATGGCCGAAACACATCTCTTTTTTCAACAAAGCTCATCGCCAGCGCCCCATACAATCATGAACGCCCTGCATAGACACCAATGATTGCATTGGGGTTAATCGCTTAGCCGACTTTTAGTTTTTCTTCGATTTTATCCGCCAGCGCTTCGGTGCGGGCCGCCAATTTGGCCATGGTGTCGATGACAACCGGCGGGATCACGGCCACTTCGATGCGCATAGGCTCGGGCGCAGGTTGGCTGCGCAGTTCCTCGATCAAGGCGTTTTGGGTCGCCAGTTTGCCCTCGACATCACGTAGCTTTTCCTCAAGCCCCGCGGTTTTATCGGCCAACATCAGCCCCGCCATCAACAGCATGCGCGGCTCGGGAGTCCGGCCAATTTGCTCGGTCAGAACCGTGGCTTCGGCGTCCAGCAATCTGGCGGCAGATTTCAGAAAATGCTCTTCGCCCTCTTGGCAGGACACCATGAATTTACGGCCACCAATTTCGATTTCAGTCTCTGGCATTATGCGTCCTCCTCGATCTGTGGCTCGATCTGTGGCTCACTCTGCGCCCCGACCAGTGGCTTTAATTCGGCCATGATGGTTTCCAACTCGGCCAGGTCGGCCTTGCGGGTTGTGCGCAGGGATTCAAGCTCGGTTTGCATCGCTTTGTTGATCAAGTGCGCGTCCCCGACCCCACTTTCGTTGGCCTTGCGTAGCGCGTCATTGCTTTCGAGCAACTGGGCATTCACATTCAGTAACTTTTTGGAATCATTCTCTTTTTGGATCAAATCCGTTGTCAGGCTTTTGATCTGCTCTTGCATCTCTTTAACCGTGGTTTCCTGTTTTTGCTTGATGGCGTTGACGCGCTCTTCCAGCTGGGCGTTGGCCAGTTTTTCAGCCTCCAACGCGTCTTTTAGCGCCGCGCTCCCATCGTCACTTTCCTCAGTCGCCGTCGTCGCCGAGGCTTCCAAACCGTCCACCCCGGTGCCGATCCGTTCCAGAGCTGCCATAATACGGCGTTCTAATTCTGCGATATCGCTCACTGTGCCTGTCTCCTTGATCGCCCTAATCTACACGATTCTTGTATAACAATACAGGCCGCGAATCGGGTTTCATTCCACTTATTTACAAGTTTAGCCAATGCTTAAGCGGAATGCGCCCCCCTTTTGGCTCAATAGCCCCTGCTTTTGGCTCGACAGCCGCGCCAGCCTGCTTGATCTTCTGTGCAGCGCTGCTATCACCACCTAATATGTTTTAGCCCTAAATAAGGACAGAATCGCCGTGGATATTCAAACTTTGCGCCAAGCCCACCCTGAACACTGGATGCGGGCTGCCGCTATTCGTACGCTGACTCTGGACGCGGTTGCTGCGGCAAATTCCGGCCACTCTGGTATGCCAATGGGCATGGCCGATGTTGCGACCGTGCTGTTTGAAAAGCATCTAAAGTTTGATGCATCCGCCCCGAACTGGCCGGATCGTGACCGGTTTATCCTGTCAGCGGGCCACGGCTCGATGCTGATTTATTCACTGCTGCACCTGACCGGCTATAAACAAGTCACGCTGGACGAGATCAAGAATTTCCGCCAATGGGGCGCACGCACCGCGGGCCACCCCGAGTTTGGCCACTTGGAAGGCGTTGAGGTCACCACCGGACCACTGGGTCAGGGCATCGCCAATTCGGTTGGCTTTGCGATGGCTGAAGAAATTCAGCGCGCACGCTACGGCAAGAAAGTTGTCGATCACCACACCTATGTGATCGTCGGCGACGGCTGCCTGATGGAAGGCATTTCCCAAGAAGCCATTGGTCTGGCTGGTCGTCACGAGCTGGGCAAGCTGATCGTTTTGTGGGACAACAACGGCATCACCATTGACGGCACTGTGGCGCTGTCAGATCGCACCGATCAAATGATGCGGTTCCGCGCCTCTGGCTGGTCCGTGTTTGAATGTGATGGCCATGATCCCGTGGCGATTGACGAGGCGATCACCGCCGCCAAGAAGACCAAAAAACCATCGATGATTGCTTGTAAAACCCATATTGCTTTGGGCTCAAGCGCGCAGGACACCTCAAAAGGTCACGGCGCACTAACCGACGCAACGCTGATTTCCGACACCAAAGCCAGCTACGGCTGGACCGCACCGGCCTTCACCATTCCGGCTGATATCAAAGCCGAATGGGAAGTGATTGGGGCGCGCGGCGCCACCGAACGCGCCGCTTGGGAAGAGCGCTTTTTGACCATCCCTGACAACAAGCAACAAGAGTTCAAACGCGCTTATGCGCTGGAGCCACACAAGAAATTGTCGGCCACCATCAAGGCACTGAAAAAACAGATCACCGAGGAAGCACCAAAAGTCGCCACTCGCAAATCCAGCGAAATGGTGCTGGAAGTGATCAACACCTTCACCACCGAAACCGTGGGGGGATCGGCCGATTTGACCGGCTCGAACCTGACAAAGACTGGCGACATGGGGGTGTTTGACCCTGAAAATCGCGGCGGGCGCTACATCTATTACGGCATCCGCGAACACGGCATGGCGGCAGCGATGAACGGCATGGTGCTGCACGGCGGCATCCGCCCCTACGGCGGCACCTTCATGTGCTTCACCGATTACGCCCGCGGCGCGATGCGCCTGTCCGCTCTGATGCGGGTGCCAACAGTTTACGTGATGACCCACGACAGCATTGGCTTGGGCGAAGATGGCCCAACCCACCAACCGGTTGAACATCTGGCAATTTCACGCGCCACCCCAAACACCTATGTGTTCCGCCCCGCCGACACCGTGGAAACCGCCGAGGCCTGGGAAGTTGCCCTGACCACAAAAGAAACCCCGTCGGTGCTGGCGCTGTCCCGCCAAGGGCTGCCAACAGTGCGTTTGGAACATAAAACCAAAAACCTGACCGCACAGGGCGCTTATGTGCTGCAAGACGCGATCGGCAAACGCCAAGCCATCATCATCGCCACTGGCTCTGAAGTCGAAATCGCACTGGCGGCGCGTGATCTGCTGCAAGCCGAAGGCATTGGCACTCGCGTGGTCTCGATGCCCTGCATGGAGCTGTTTGCCGAGCAGGAAGAATCTTACCGCAAGCGGGTTCTGCCGGGCGGTCCAGTTCGGGTCGCGGTTGAGGCTGGCGTGCAAATGGGCTGGGATCGCTGGTTGTTCGGCGAACGTGGCAAATCCACCAAAGCCGCGTTTGTTGGCATGGACAGCTTTGGCGCATCAGCTCCGGCTGACGTGCTGTATGAGAAGTTCGGCATCACCGCACAAGCGGTGGCAGGCAAGGTGAAATCCCTGCTCTGACTGTTTTCAGTTCCATAAGTATCCGCGCCGCAGGCCCAAAGATTTTTTAGCCTGCGGCGCAGGTCTTTAAGAAAAGAAGAAGCCATAAAGCAGAAAGCCGATCATGACCAACAAACTTGCCATCATCTTCGGCCTTATCATCATCGCCATTTTTGTGGCGGATCATTTCCTGCTGCATTGGGGGCTGCCGGTGATGCTGGGTAAAAAGCTTGCCCTACTGACCGAGTATATTGCTATCTGGCGCTAGCCTACGTTTGCTGGCGCTAACACGGTTGACCTTTGCGCCAAAAACCCCAAGGTGGCGCATATTCCGGCCCCTGCGGCCATCATTAACGGGAGTGTCACGATATGACAGTAAAAGTAGCCATCAACGGCTTTGGCCGCATCGGCCGTAACATCCTGCGGGCCATTATTGAATCGGGACGCACCGATATCGAAGTGGTCGCCATCAACGATCTGGGTCCCGTTGAAACCAACGCGCATCTGCTGCGTTTTGACTCTGTGCATGGCCGCTTTCCTGGTGAGATCAAAACCACCAAAGACACCATCGACGTTGGCCGTGGCCCGATTGCTGTGACCGCAATCCGCAACCCAGCCGATCTGCCATGGGCAGACGTTGACATCGTGATGGAATGTACCGGCATCTTTTCCGCCAAGGAAAAAGCTCTTGTGCACTTGGAGAATGGCGCCTCGCGCGTGCTGGTTTCGGCCCCCTCTGCCGGTGCTGACAAAACCATCGTTTACGGCGTCAACCATGACACATTGGACGCAAATGATCGCGTGGTTTCCAACGCCTCTTGCACAACCAACTGTCTGGCGCCTGTGGTCCAAACCCTGAACAATGCCATCGGTATCAACCACGGCTTCATGACCACAATCCACAGCTACACCGGCGATCAACCGACGCTCGACACCATGCACAATGATCTGTACCGCGGCCGTGCCGCCGCTATGAGCATGATCCCGACCTCAACCGGTGCCGCCAAAGCTGTTGGTCTGGTTCTGCCAGAATTGAACGGCAAACTTGACGGTGTTTCAATCCGGGTGCCAACCCCGAATGTTTCCGTGGTTGATCTAACCTTTGAAGCCAGCCGTGACACCACGGTTGAAGAGGTCAACAACGCCATTCGTGCTGCCGCTGATAATGGCCCACTAAAGGGAATTTTGGGCTACACTGAGGTTGCGAATGTCTCGATCGACTTCAACCACGATCCACGTTCCTCGATCCTCCACATGGACCAGACCAAAGTGGTCGCCGGTAACATGGTGCGGATCCTGACGTGGTATGACAACGAATGGGGCTTCTCAAACCGGATGTCCGACACCGCCGTTGCGATGGCCAAATTCCTGTAAAAATCCACATTTCGTAAAGACAAAATCGCCCGCGCCATTTCTGGTACGGGCGATTTTCGTTTGGCGATCGTCTGATTTGACCGTTTAAGCGAATTTTGCCTTCAGCGCTTTTTCCACGGCAGGGGTGACAAATTTATGGATGTCGCCCCCCAAACGGGCAATCTCCTTGACCAGTTTTGACGCCACCGCCTGATGCGTGACCTCGGCCATTAAAAACACCGTGTCAATGCTGTCATCCATCGCGCGGTTCATGCCAACCATTTGATATTCATACTCAAAATCGGAAACGGCTCGAAGGCCTCGGATGATGGTTTGGGCCCCAACATCGCGGGCGCAATCAATCAGCAAGTTCTCGAACGGATGTACCAGAATTTCACAATCCATATCGTCGGTCAGCAGCGCACATTCCGCTTCAACCATCAAAACCCGCTCCTCAAGCGAAAATAACGGCCCCTTAGCGCGGTTGACCGCAACCCCGATCACCAACCGGTCCACCAAGGCCGCACCGCGACGAATAATATCCACATGTCCGCGTGTCACCGGATCAAACGTGCCTGGATAAAGTGCAATGCGCATAGATATTCCCCTTTTATGTCATGGGCACGCAACAATATTGCGCGCCCAATTGCAAGCAAATATCTATCTCGTCTTTCTTCTTTTCTTAAATACCTGCGCCGCAGACAATCACCACCTCAGCGCCCCATGATCATGCCTTCGAGCGCTTGCTTCTCCATTGCAAGCTCCGTCAGCCGCGATTTGACCACATCACCCAAGGTGATCAGGCCAATCATTTCGCCATCCTTAATCACCGGCATGTGGCGAAACCGCCCCTCGGTCATCTTCTCCAAAATATCATCTGCCCGATCATCCGGCCCACAAGTCACCAGGTTTTTGGTCATCATATCGTCAACCATATCCGCCATGCAGCTGGTTCCCCGCTTGCCCAGCTCGCGCACGATATCGCGCTCAGATAATATCCCGTCCGCCGTTTTCCCCGTTGCCGACACCACCACCGAGCCGATCCGGTTGTTCGATAACACCGTCGCCGCATCCGCCACGCTGGTGCCGGGTTTGATGGTTAAAACACCGTCGGTTGATTTTGATTTCAGGATTTGGTGGACGAGCATTGGCAGACCTCCGTTATGGGTTTGGTGAACCTACAGCGTCCCCCACCTGCGACAATCTGTCAAGCGCTCAGCCTAAACTTGCCCTTCAAGCCGTGCAATTTCACGCCGCAGCCCCTGCCCCAACACATCAGCAAACCGGTTCAGCCGCTCAACCCGCCGGTCATCCAGATGCCGCACCAGATAAAAGGTACGTTTTAACGATATTTTATCGGCCAAAACGCGCCGGATATTCGGCAGGGTCGGCATGCAAAAATCATGCACGATCGCAATGCCAGCGCCTTGGCGCACCCAGTTCACTTGCACCGCCACCGAATTTGACGCCAAAGTCACCCGATCAACCCCGGTTTCGGCCAGATAATCCACCTCTTTGTCGAAAATCATGTCAGGAATATAGCCGATCATCCGATGCCCCTTCAAATCTTTGATGGTGGTGATCGGTGGGTGCGCGTCCAAATACCCTGTGGTCGCGGCCAAATGCAGCTTATAATCGGCAATCTTTTGCGCCATCAAACGCCCAGCCGTCGGGCGCGACAAGGTGATCGCCATATCGGCCTCGCGTTTCGAGAGGTTAAACACCCGCGGTTGCGCAACGATTTGCACCTCAAGCCCGGGATTATCCTCGCAAATCTCCGCACAAACCTGCGGCAGTAAATAGTTGGCCGAGCCATCCGGCGCACCAATCCGCACCACGCCCGTCAGTTTTCCAGCCTCGCCCTGCAGCGCCTCGGCCCCCTGCCCCAGCGCGGTTTCCGCCCGCATCACATGGCTCAACAGCCGCTCGCCCTCGCCATTTAATACGTAGCCCTGCACCGATTTGGCAAACAACGCCGCCCCCAGCTTATCCTCAAGCCGCGCAATCCGCCGCCCAACCGTGGCCGGATCCAGCTTTAACGATTTCCCTGCTTTCGAAAGGCTCTCGCCCCGCGCCACCGCCAGAAACACCCGCATATCATCCCAGTCATAGCTCATTGATCAACGCCTCGTACCTACATTTTTGCAATACACCTTTGGGAAACTGGCCCTTTTCAAGGCATTTATGCAAGGCTAAACTGCACCTAACCCACAACGTAGGAGGATTCGGTTATGGATATTGGACACTTTATCAACGGCAAGATGGTCAAAGGCTCATCCGGCAAGCAAGGTGACATCATGAACCCCGCCACTGGCGAAGTTCAGTACAAAGTCGATCTGGCCTCAGCGTCCGAAATGGATGCGGCGATTGCCTCTGCTGCCGCGGCCCAACCTGCTTGGGGTGCTAAAAATCCACAAGTGCGTGGCCGTGTGATGATGGCGATGGTTGGCCTGATCAACCGCGACATGGACAAATTGGCCGAAGCGCTGTCGCGCGAGCACGGCAAAACCATTCCAGATGCCAAGGGCGACCTGCAACGTGGTTTGGAAGTTGTCGAATATTGCATCGGTGCTGCAGAGCTTTTGAAGGGCGAATATACCGTCGGCGCCGGCACTGGCATTGATATGTATTCGATGAAACAGCCGCTGGGTGTTGTTGGCTCGATCATGCCGTTCAACTTTCCTGCGATGATGCCGCTTTGGCACATTGCACCGGCCCTTGCCTGTGGCAACGCCATCGTTTTGAAACCATCCGAGCGTGACCCATCGGTGCCCATGATGCTGGCGGCTTTGTTCGTTGAAGCTGGCCTGCCCGAAGGTGTGTTCCAAGTGGTAAACGGCAAAAACGAAGCTGTTGACGCGATGCTGGACAATGAAACCATCCAAGGTATTTCCTTTGTTGGCTCAACCCCAGTTGCGCAATATATCTACAGCCGCGCCACGGCCAACGGCAAACGCGCGCAATGTTTCGGTGGCGCTAAAAACCACATGATCATTATGCCTGACGCCGATCTGGACCAAGCCGCTGATGCGATTGTTGGCGCTGGTTTCGGTGCTGCGGGTGAGCGCTGCATGGCGATTTCGGTGGCCGTTCCTGTTGGCAAGGAAACCGCTGACAAGCTGGTTGAAAAGCTGATAACGCGCGTTGAAAAACTGCGGGTTGCCCCCTACACCGATGGCGCTGATGTCGATTACGGCCCAGTTGTTTCCCAAGATGCCAAAGACCGTATCATGGGCCTGATCCAAAGCGGTGTTGATCAAGGCGCCGATCTGGTGGTTGATAATCGCGATTTCAAACTGCAAGGCTATGAAAAAGGCTTCTTTGTTGGCCCACATTTGTTTGACAATGTCACCACCGACATGGACATCTACAAGACCGAAATCTTTGGCCCAGTTGTGTGTTGCGTGCGCGCTGAAACCTATGATGATGCGCTGAAAATGGTGATGGATCACGAATACGGCAACGGCACCGCGATCTATACCCGCGATGGCGACACCGCGCGTGATTTCGCTGCCCGCGTCAATGTCGGCATGGTTGGCATCAACGTGCCAGTGCCAGTTCCATTGGCCTATCACAGCTTTGGCGGCTGGAAGAAATCAATGTTTGGCGATCTGAACCAGCACGGACATGACTCGTTCAAGTTCTATAGCCGGACAAAAACTGTGACATCGCGTTGGCCCTCAGGCATCAAAGAAGGCGGCGAATTCCACTTCAAAGCCATTGATGACTAAACGACGATTAAACGCCTGCTAAGCATCTGCGCTGCTTAAAATGCGCTGGATTACCAAAAGAAGCCTCCGATTAACGTCGGGGGCTTTTTCTTTGTGTGGTCGCTGATGATCCTGCAGATGATTAATAGCCCTGCTTGCAAAACTCCTGTAAGAATTAGGAATTAAACAACTGTTCAATTCTAATCAATCTGGGGGACACAATGGATTTTGCATTAAGCGAAGAACAAACACTGATTTTAGACATGGCCCGCGCCTTTGCCGAGGAACACATCGCCCCGTTTGCCCGCGAATGGGAAAAAGCCGAAAACATCCCGAAAGATCTGTGGCCAAAACTGGCTGAACTTGGCTTTGGCGGCCTGTATGTCTCCGAGGAAAATGGCGGCACTGGCCTAACGCGTTTGGACGCCACATTGGTGTTCGAGGCGCTGTCGATGGCCTGCCCTTCAGTGGCCGCGTTTCTATCGATCCATAACATGTGCGTGGCGATGCTGGACAAATTCGCCTCAGCTGAATTACGCGAAAAATACCTGCCCCGCGCCCTGACAATGGAGACGATATTCTCCTACTGCCTGACCGAACCGGCTTGCGGATCAGACGCCGCAGCCCTGAAAACCAAAGCGCTGAAAACCGAAGACGGCTTCGCGCTGACCGGCACCAAGGCCTTCATCTCGGGCGGTGGCTATTCCGACGCCTATATCGTCATGGCCCGCAGCGGCGAAGACGGCGCCAAAGGCATTTCGGCCTATGTGGTCGAGGACGGCACGGAAGGCCTAAGTTTCGGTGGGCTTGAGGATAAAATGGGTTGGAGAAGCCAGCCGACCCGCCAAGTGCAATTGGACAATTGCAACATTCCTGCCGTGAACCAGATCGGTGATGCCGGTAAAGGTTTCACATATGCCATGAAAGGTCTGGATGGCGGCCGTTTGAATATTTCGGCTTGCTCCTTGGGCGGCGCACAGGCAGCCCTAACCGCGACGCTAGATTATATGGGCGAGCGCAAGGCGTTTGGCCGCAGCATTGACCAGTTTCAAGCGCTGCAATTTCGTCTCGCTGATATGCAGATTGAGCTGTCCGCCGCACGGGTATTTTTACATCAAGCCGCGTGGAAGCTCGATCAAGGTGCGCCTGACGCCACCAAGTTCTGTGCAATGGCAAAAAAATTCGTCACCGAAACCGGTTCGGAAATTGCCAATCAATGCCTGCAACTGCACGGCGGTTATGGCTATCTGGCGGATTACGGCATTGAAAAACTGGTACGCGATCTGCGGGTGCATGAAATTCTGGAAGGCACCAACGAGATCATGCGGATGATCGTCGCGCGGCAAATGTTAGCGGAGCGTGGCTAATGACTGATATCAACATCCGCATTGAGGGCAAAATTGGCCGTATCACGCTGAACCGCCCCAAGGCGATGAACGCACTGAGCTACCAGATGTGTCTGGATATCGAGGCAGCGCTCGATGCGTGGCGCGATGACGACAGCGTCAAAATGCTGCTGATTGATGCGAGCGGCGAGCGGGCCTTTTGCGCCGGTGGTGATATTGCAGAACTCTATGCCAGCGGCCGCCGTGGCGACTTTGAATACGGGCGTAAATTCTGGCGTGATGAATACCGGATGAACGCCAAATTGTTCGAATTCCCCAAGCCAGTTGCCAGCCTGATGCAGGGCTTTATCATGGGCGGCGGTGTTGGGGTTGGATGCCACGGCAGCCACCGGATTGTTGGTGAAAGCAGCCAGATCTCGATGCCCGAATGCGGCATTGGTCTGGTGCCGGATGTCGGCGGTTCTCTGATCCTTGCCTCGGCCCCTGGGCGCATGGGCGAATACATCGGCACCACCGGTACGCGGTTGGGTGCCGAGGATGCGATCATCGCCGGATTTGCCGATTATTTCATCCCTGAAAATGACTGGGCCGCGCTGATTGAGACACTGATAGAAACCGGTGACTGGAGCCTGATTGATAACGCGGCCATTGCGCCACCAACCGGGAAATTGACGGCACAGAAAGCAGATATAGAGCGCCATTTCGCAGGTGAAACAATCGGCGACATCATCCGCTCGCTGGAATCTGAAGAAACAGATTTCACCGCCAACACTTTGAAAACATTACGTAGAAACGCCCCGCTTTCCATGGGATGCACGGTTGAAATGGTACACAGGCTGCGCAGCAACACCAGTATTCACCGCGCGCTGGAACTGGAATACCGCTTCACCCACCGCGCCATGGAGCACGCCGATTTCATGGAAGGTGTTCGCGCCGCGATCATCGACAAAGACCGCGATCCAATATGGAAACATACCCTTGGCGACACCATCACCATGGACGTCACAAATATGCTGCTGCCACTTGGGGCAGAGGCGCTAGATTTTGAGGAGTAGAGATATGAAAATCGGATTTATTGGCCTTGGTAACATGGGCGCCCCGATGGCTGAAAACTTGGCCAAAGCAGGCCATGATGTCAGCGGGTTTGACCTGCATGCCGCCTGCCCTTCAGGCGTTACCAAAGCCGCCAGCGCCACGGATGCTGCGACCGGCAAAGACGTGGTGATCACCATGCTGCCCAATGGCGCGATTCTACGCTCTGTCGCCGATCAGGTCATCCCTGCAATGGCTCAAAATGCCGTGCTGCTGGATTGCTCAACCGTCGATGTTGACTCCGCGCGCGCTGTTGCCGAGCAGGCCGAAACTGCTGGCCTAATGGCCGTGGATGCGCCGGTTTCCGGCGGCACAGGTGGCGCATCTGGCGGCACCCTGACCTTCATGGCCGGTGGCACCGATGCGGGCTTTGCCAAGGTCGCGCCGCTGTTCGAAGTGATGGGCCAAAAAGCCGTGCATTGTGGCACATCTGGCGCTGGTCAATCCGCTAAAATCTGTAACAACATGATCCTTGGCGTCACGATGATCGCCACCTGCGAAGCCTTTGCTTTGGCCGATAAACTGGGTCTGGATCGCCAGAAAATGTTCGACGTGGTCAGCACCTCATCGGGCTACAGCTGGAGCATGAACGCCTATTGCCCCGCCCCCGGTGTTGGGCCAGCGTCCCCGGCAGATAACGACTACCAGCCCGGTTTTGCGGCCGAACTGATGTTGAAAGATTTGCGCCTATCTCAACAAGCCGCCGAATCTGTTGGTGCAGATACCCCACTGGGGCAATCTGCGACCGATCTGTATACGCAATTTGTTGAACAAGAAGGTGGCGAAGGAATGGACTTTAGCGCAATGCTACCCCGTTTTGAAAAACGCCAACGCGGCTAATGGGCTGGGTTGAAACCGCCCCTGACCTTGCAGCACTGGACCGCAACACGGCGGTCCGGTTGAACACGTTGGTGCCGATGGAGGTGCCAGCGGGCACGGTGCTGTTTTCGCCGGGCGATGCGGTAAAAGGCTATGTTATCGTGTTGCAAGGGCGGGTTTCGGTGTCATTAACGGGCGCATCTGGGCGTGAAATGCTGCTCTATGCGGTGACGCCTGGCCAATCCTGTATTCAGAGCACATTGGGCCTGATGGGCGGCGAAGATTACACCGCCGAGGCCATCACCGACCAAGACAGCCGTGTGGTTTTACTACCCAAGTCCTTGTTTATGCAGCTTCTTGATGACTCTCCCAGTTTCAGGGCACTGGTGTTCACCGCCTTTGCCAAACGCATGCAAACCATGATGCACCTGTTGGAAAGAATCGCATTTCAACGGGTGGAATGCCGCTTGGCCGCCTATATGCTGGAGCGAGTAGACGCCGACGGCCACATAAATCCACCCAGCAAGAACTGGCCACAGCCGTTGGCAGTGCGCGCGAAGTAATTTCGCGCCGGTTGGATGCATGGTCGCAGCGCGGATAGGTGAAAACCGACCGTGGGGTCGTGCAAATCCTTGATGTCAGCGCGCTGCAATCGGTCGCGAATGAGGCTGTGTGACCCTGTCACAGACGTCCGTTTGAAAAACCTCTAGATCCTTTAGTAGTATTTTAACAAAGGAGACATAGGATGCTTAAGAAAAATATTGGCGGCATAGACCGGATTTTGCGCGTACTCATTGGGGCAGCCCTGTTGGTCGCGTATTTCATAATGGAGAACGCCAGCCCATTTCTGCTGATCGGGATTATCCCGCTGGCAACGGGCCTGCTCTCCAGCTGCCCACTCTATTCGATCTTGGGCCTGATGTAGCGGGTCATAAGTTTTGTCTTTTTGGGTCAAAAGGTTTGTCCCTAAGATTTTCCCTGTAGCGGCGGGTTTTAGCGGTCTAG
>JPUR01000114.1 GCA_001321835.1 Marinosulfonomonas sp. PRT-SC04 | reverse complement strand
TCACTATTGGCTGCGCGGCAGAGGTCATCGCCGACCACCCGCGTTCTTACAAGACCGATGATATGGTGTTTAATCCGCTGCATTACCTGCCGCTGATCGAGCGCAAAATCATGGCTTTTGATCAGGCGGCACCCTTGCAGGGTTGGAAACTGCCGAAAGCGTTTGGAACCATCCAGCGGCTTCTGGAGGCAAGGCAGGGAAAGACGGGAAAGCGAGAATACGTGCAAGTACTGCGCCTGCTGGAACGCTTTGCCATGGAAGATTTACACGCCGCCATAAAAACCGCTCTGCACAAAAGGGCGATCAGCTTTGACGCTGTCAAGCATCTGGTCCTGTGCCGAGTGGAGCGGCGGCCAGCACGGCTAGACTTGGATGTTTATCCATTCCTGCCCCGCACCAATGTCGCCACAACATCGGCTTCTGCCTACATGAGCCTTCTGACGGGAGAAGCATCATGAACAAAGCCCCCGAACTTCTGCTGGCCCACCACCTAAAAACCCTGCGCTTGCCGACTTTCCTGCGTGAGCATGACAAACAGGCCCGCATCTGTGCCGCCGAGGGGGTGGATCACGTGCGCTACCTTGCCCGCCTGACTGAACTGGAACTAATCGACCGAGAGCGTAGAATGGTGGAACGGCGGATCAAGTCGGCCAAATTCCCTGCGGTTAAGAGTCTGGACAGCTTCGACTTTAAGGCGATCCCCGGCCTGAACAAAATGATGGTGCTGGAACTGGCGCGCTGTGATTGGATAGAGCGGCGAGAAAACGTCATCGCCCTCGGCCCCAGTGGCACCGGCAAAACCCACATCGCCCTCGGGCTAGGTCTGGCGGCGTGCCAAAAGGGACTATCGGTGGCCTTTGTGACGGCCGCCGCGCTGGTCAATGAATTGATGGAAGCCCGCGACGAAAAACGCTTGCTGCGCCGCCAGCGGCAATTGGCCAAGGTGAAGCTCCTGATCATAGATGAACTCGGTTTTGTGCCTCTTAGCAAAACTGGTGCCGAGCTCCTGTTCGAACTGATCTCGCAACGCTACGAACAGGGCGCAACGCTTATAACCAGCAATCTGCCCTTCGAGGAATGGACCGATACATTCGGCACCGAGCGCTTGACCGGCGCGCTGCTGGATCGACTAACCCATCACGTCAATATCTTGGAAATGAACGGCGAAAGCTACCGCCTGAACCAGAGCCGCGCCAAACGCATGACGCCTTAAATTGGCCTCAAGTCACCCCGTAAATATATGTAAGCCTATTCTGGTGAACCTGCCCTACAGGCGGGCAAGCCCGCCCTCCGGTCAGTTCCACCGGAATAGGCTGCCTTTGTCTCCAAAAACAAAACAACCCGTCACACACTGGCCTGCTTTTACGCCGCCGAATGGCCGGTTTTTACTCCGCCGTTGACACAATAGTTGTCTAACCTTATACTCAAAAAACAAGACCACAAAGGCCCCCAGATGACATTTGACGTAATTCTCGCCCTGATCGCTTTTGCCGCTGTCAGCTCGATCACGCCGGGACCAAACAACCTGATGTTGATGGCGTCCGGCGCCAATTTTGGCCTAAAGCGCAGCTTATACCAGCCGCCATAATATCTGACTCACTTTTGTGATTTCAATTTTTCCAAAACTCTGAATCAATGGCCTTGCATAAACAAGGAGGTTTTGATGGGTGGAGCAGTGAAAATCACGCGTGCAGACATGTCTGTGAAAGATTTGCGTTGTGCCGCAAAACGAACCAGGGATGGACGTGTTGTGCGTCGAATACTTGCAATAGCGTTGGTGCTTGAGGGTGTGGGCCGCGCGACGGCAGCTCGCAGCGGCGGCATGGATCGTCAAACGCTTCGTGACTGGGTGCATCGCTACAACGCAGAGGGTCTTGATGGGCTTTATGATCGGCCTGGCAAGGGTGCAAAGCCACGTCTGTCCCCCAAACAACAGGCACAATTTGTGGCTTGGGTTGAGGCTGGGCCCGACCCGGTAAAAGATGGCGTAGTGCGGTGGCGCTGTGTCGATTTACAGGCTCGTGTTGAAGAAGAATTCGACGTGAAGCTGCATGAACGTACGATTGGCAAGTATCTAACCAAGCATGGGTTTCGCCGCCTTTCTGTGCGCCCGGAGCACCCCAAAACTGATGCAGCAGCACAGCAGGCTTTCAAAAAAAATTTGCCCGCCTCGTAACCGATATCCTACCAGAGCATGCAAAAGGAAAACCACTCGAGATATGGTTCCAAGATGAAGCGCGTGTTGGACAACAAGGAACACTCACCCGCAAATGGGCGCGGCGCGGAACCCGCCCCCGTGCGCCTCGTGATACACGCTACAGGTGGAGCTATATTTTCGGTGCAGCCTGTCCTGCACGAGGAACTGCCGCAGGTCTGATCCTGCCCTACGTCAACGCCGAAGCAATGGGCTTGCATCTCGATGAAATCGCAAAGATGGTCGTGCCTGACGCACATGCCTTGCTGATCGTCGATGGGGCGGGGTGGCATGGCGCAAAATGTTTGCAGGTGCCAGACAATATTACGCTGGTGAAACTGCCCCCATACGCTCCAGAACTGAACCCCATGGAAAACGTATGGGCCTATCTGCGCGCCAATAAACTCGCCATCTCGGTATTCGACACCTACGAGGAAATTCTCGAAAAATGCGCCCAAGCTTGGAACTTCTTTGCGAACGATCCAGAGCGGATAACTTCAATCACAGATCGAGAATGGATAAAGGTCAATTAATTGGGCCGTTGGTATTACCTCACATGTTGGGGGTGGCCATCGGCTTCACCTTTATGCTGGTGCTGGTCGGGGTCGGGCTGATGCAAGTGTTTGACGCATTTCCACTCACCTATACGGTGCTAAAAGTGCTCAGCGTCACCTATCTGCTGTATCTGGCCGCAAAAATCGCCAGCAATCGCAAACCACCGCGCGGCACCGATGCTGGCAGCAAGCCAATGACATTCCTGCAAGCCGCCGCCTTTCAGTGGGTCAATCCAAAAGCCTGGAGCATGGCGCTGACAGCTTTGGGCATTTACACGCCGCCCTCGCCCACACTGCTGGATATCGGCATCGTGGCGGCGGTGTTCGGTATGACCAACCTGCCGGCCATCACCATTTGGGTGCTGATGGGGCAACAATTAAGCCAGTTTCTGACCACACCGCGCCGCTTGGCAGCCTTTAATATCACCGCCGGTTTACTGCTGGTGGCCACATTATATCCAATTTTGTGGCCCTAAGCCGTCACACCGCTGCAGCGATCGCCAAGCCGTTGGTCACAGCAGTGAACGCTTCCGAGAAAACGCACTCGGCCTCGGGGAACGCCTCCTTTAAGGCGAGGGTCACAGCCGAGGTCAGACTCGAGCCCCCAACAAACACAATGCGCCCAATCCGAACCTTTGAAACCCCCGCCATTTGCAAGGTTTCAATGGCACAAGCCTTGATCGCCGCCACATCCTGAGCGATGCAAAGATCAAACGCTTGGCTCGACAAAGGCGCGACCAAACCCGGCTCTAAAACCCCAAGATCAATTTTTGCCGCGCCAATTTCAGCATCATTCGCGTCGATCTTGCCGCGCTCCACCGCAAAGGCAATATCATGCCCCAACTGGAATTCCAGCGTGGTGGCCAAACGTTTGAATTTGGCTGGCTCCAGCGCAAGGCTCTGCATCTCGGCCACCATTCTGCTGGTTTTGGCGGAATAGACGAACGGGATTTTCTCCCATGTTGCCAGATCGTTAAAGATCGCTTTTGGTGCAGAAAGAGTGCCCTCACCCAAATGTTTTCGCAGCTGCGCGCCCTTGCCCAGCAGCGGCATCACATACTCAATGCTCAGCGCCCGGTCAAAATCAGTGCCGCCAATTCGGATTCCGTGGTTGGCAATAACGTTGACGCCACCCACCGTCGTGGTTTCAAACACCGAAAAATCCGAGGTCCCGCCGCCAATATCGACAACCAACCCCAGCTTACCCTCAGGCAAAGGTGTTCGCACCGAAATCGCCGCCGCTTCAGGCTCGGCCATAAAGCGCACATCCTTAAACCCCGCCGCCAAATAGCACTGGCGCAAATCATCCTCGGCCTTGGCATCAACGGCGGCTCCCTCGTCATGAAAATGCACGGGGCGCCCGGAAAGCACGCGCTCAAACGCATGCCCGCTACTGGCTTCAGCGCGTGCTTTAATCACCGCTAAAAACCGCGCGATAATATCAACAAACGTTACGGTTTCATTCAATATCTGGCGTTTTTCGTGCATAATCGGCTTGCCCAGAACCCGTTTCAAGGCCCGCATATACCGCCCCTCCAACCCGTCAATCAACGCTGTATTGGCGGCATGACCATACAAGGTTTTGCGACTGGAAAAATCAAAGAAAAACGCGGTCGGCAATGTGGTCTGGCCACTCGAAAATTCAACCAATTTAGGGGTGTTGCCCAGCATATATCCGGCCGCCGAATTCGAGGTGCCAAAATCTATGCCCAAGGTGAAAATTGGTGCCATTTTAATGCTCTTTTACGATGAGGAAGGCGCGATATACGCCACAAAAATCCCAACTGTCAAGCCTTGGATTTACTTACCGGGCCACCATTATGACTCTCGCAAATTCTTCTTTTAAAAACATCTCCGCCGAAGGCATCGCACCGCGCGCCCCTGTTAAAATGGCACATCATCCGCCCGATCGGCTGCCACCACAAACCGTGCCACGATCTTCTTTGCACCGGCCCGTTCAAATTCAATATCCAGCTTATCGGCCTCAATCCCCATCACATAACCATAGCCAAATTTTTGATGAAACACCCGATCACCTTGAATAAAACTGGCACTGGCCGTAACGTCAATCACCGCCTTTTCGGCCTCGCGTGGCGCGCCCAATCCGCGCTCAGATTGACGCGCCTGCATCCGACGCCAGCCCGGCGATTTATAACCATCCTCGGACTCGGCCGTGGCCTGCATCGCCGCACCGCCGCCCATACCCGCCGCCCCGTAACCACCACCATACAGACCCGGAGGGGTCAGAACCTCGACATGTTTTTCAGGCAGCTCGTCAATGAAACGCGAAGGCAATTGCGACTGCCACTGGCCATAGACCCGCCGATTGGCCGCAAAGGAAATCGTGCACAATGATTCCGCGCGCGTAATGCCGACATAGGCCAATCGGCGTTCCTCCTCCAAACCCTTGATGCCGCTCTCATCCATCGAGCGTTGCGAGGGGAACAAGCCCTCCTCCCAGCCCGGTAAAAACACCGACGGAAACTCCAACCCCTTGGCGCCGTGCAGGGTCATGATGGTCAGCTTTTCCCCAGCATCATCAGAGGCATTGTCCATGATCAGCGCGATATGTTCCAAAAACCCTTGCAGGTTTTCAAACTGCTCCAGCGCCTTGACCAGCTCTTTTAAGTTTTCCAAGCGCCCTGGGGCATCAGGCGATTTATCCTTCTGCCACATGTCGGTATAGCCGCTCTCCTCAAGGATGGTTTCCGCCAATTCTACATGGCTGGCCGCCTCATCACTGGCCACAATCGACCAGCGCGCAAACGCGTCCACCAACACTTGTAACGCGCCCTTGGCCTTGCCCTTGATCTCGCCCGCCTCCAGCATTTTTCGCGCGGCCACCAACAACGGAACCTCCAATTCCCGCGCTGCTTTTTGGACTTTTTGCAGGGCAACATCGCCAACCCCACGTCGCGGCGTGTTGATGATCCGCTCAAAGGCCAGATCATCCTCGGGCTGCACTGTGACGCGGAAATAAGCCATCGCATCGCGGATTTCCAAACGCTCATAGAACCGTGGCCCACCGATCACGCGGTATGGTAAACTGATGGTCAAAAACCGATCCTCAAAGGCCCGCATCTGGTGGCTGGCCCGCACTAAAATGGCCATATGGTCCAACGACATCGGCGCCTCACCTCGGGTGCCGCGCTGCATCGCCTCGGCCTCGTCGCCAATCCAGCGCGCCTCTTCCTCGCCATCCCAATGGCCAATCAGACGCACCTTATCGCCCTCGTTTTTCTCGGTCCAAAGGGTCTTGCCCAGCCGCCCCTCATTGGCAGAAATCACCGCCGAGGCCGCGCCGAGAATATGATGGGTCGAGCGGTAATTCTGCTCCAGCTTGACCACAGTTGCACCGGGAAAATCCTGCTCAAAGCGCAGAATATTGCCAACCTCAGCCCCGCGCCACCCATAGATTGACTGGTCATCATCGCCAACGCAGCAGATGTTTTTATGCCCCGCCGCCAGTAACCGCAGCCACAGATATTGCGCCACATTGGTGTCCTGATACTCGTCCACCAGAATGTATTTGAACCAACGCTGGTATTGCTCCAAAACGTCTGGGTGCTTTTGAAATATCGTCACCACATGCAGAAGCAAATCACCAAAATCGACCGCATTCAGGGTTTTCAAACGGGTCTGATAGGCGGCATATAACGCCAACCCCTTACCGTTGAAGGCCCCCGCTTCCGAACTGGGCACATTTGAAGGCGTCCAAGCGCGGTTTTTCCAGCCATCAATCAGCCCAGCCAAGGCGCGCGCCGGCCAACGCTTGTCATCAATCCGCGCCACCGACAGCAGTTGCTTCAACAGCCGGATCTGATCATCCGTATCCAGAATGGTGAAATTGCTCTTCAATCCGACCAGCTCGGCGTGCCGTCGCAACAGCTTCACACAGATCGCATGAAAAGTGCCCAACCACGGCATCCCCTCAACACTCTCGCCCATCATCAAACCAACGCGGTTCTTCATCTCGCGCGCCGCCTTGTTGGTGAAGGTCACCGCCAACACCTCATTGGGGCGCGCACGGCCAGTGTTCAGCAAATGCACAATCCGCGTGGTTAAGGCGCGGGTCTTACCAGTCCCCGCCCCCGCCAGCATTAAAACCGGCCCATCCATCGCCTCAACGGCCGCACATTGCGCAGGGTTTAACCCCTCCATATAAGGGGCAGGTCTTGCCGCCATCGCACGCGCCGCAAGACCCTTCGGGACATATGATTGATCAAAATTACTCATACCACCCTGCCTAGCGGAAAAGATTACCAAATAAAAGCCTTGTTCACACTCTGTTCCGACCACCTCTGCCCCGTTTTCTTCTTTTCCTAAATATCCGCGCCGCAGGCCGACGATGGGCGCAGCCCAGCGAAACACCTTCCCCTTCAACACCACCAACGCTATCACCAAACCATGAGCCTAGAAACAACACACCCCGCCCTCAATGATCTGCGCAATTCAGCCCGCAAACGCATCCCGCACTTTGTTTGGGAATATCTCGACAGCGCCACCGGAGACGAGGCCACCCAGCGCCGCAATCGCACCGAACTGGATAAAATCCTGCTGAAACCCGGTATTCTACATGGCGAGTTCGAGCCTGATCTCTCTACCACCCTGATGGGCCGCACCTACCCGCTGCCGTTTGGCATCGCCCCCGTTGGCATGTCCGGCCTGATCTGGCCCAACGCTGAATGCCTGCTGGCCAAGCTCGCCGCCGACACCGGCATTCCCTATGGCCTATCGACCGTCGCCAGCCAAACCCCGGAAACCGTCGGCCCGCATGTTGGCGATCAAGGCTGGTTCCAGCTTTATCCCCCACGCGATCCCGTTATTCGCACCGATATCCTGAACCGCGCCAAAAACGCTGGCTTTCACACGCTGGTTCTGACCGTCGATGTGCCGGTTGCCTCGCGCCGCGAGCGCCAGGCCCGCAGTGGTCTGACCAATCCGCCCCGCCTGACCCCGCGCCTGTTGGCACAGGTGGCGCGCTGCCCGACATGGGCGCTTGGCACCTTGAAACATGACATGCCGCGTCTGCGCCTGATGGAGAGCTATCAGAAATCAGACGCAGCGCTGTCTTCAACCCAGCACATCGGCTACTTGCTGCGCACCTCGCCGGATTGGGACTATTTGCGTGAATTGCGCGCCGAGTGGGACGGCAAGCTGGTGGTCAAAGGTGTGCTAAACCCCGTTGACGCCCAGCGTCTGCAAACCGAGGGCGTTGATGCGGTCTGGATCTCAAACCACGCTGGTCGTCAGTTCGCCGCAGCCCCTGCCGCCATCACCGCCCTGCCCCACATTCGCGATGCCGTCGGCCCTGAGTATCCGCTGATTTTTGACTCAGGCATCAACGGGGGCCTCGACATTCTGCGCGCCATTGCACTGGGGGCCAATTTCGTCATGCTGGGCCGCGCCTTTCATTACGGGCTCGGGGCGTTCGGGGCAAAAGGCGCCGCGCATGTGGTTGATATCTTGCGCGCTGATTTACAATCCAACATGGGCCAGATCGGGGCACGACAGCTGAGCGATATAAAACAAAGCGTTTGGTCCTAGGCAAATCCTTACACAAACCTTACAACCCTCCTCAAGATCGGTCCTCACCAGAGGTCCGCGACCAGATCCACACGAAAATATACAGGGGAATACCATGCCTGACTTCACTAAAATCCTGATCGCAAACCGTGGTGAAATCGCCATTCGCATCATGCGGGCCGCCAATGAGATGGGCAAGAAAACCGTCGCTGTGTTTGCCGAGGAAGACAAGCTGGGCCTGCACCGTTTCAAGGCCGATGAGGCCTACCGAATTGGCGAAGGCATGGGGCCGGTTGCCGCCTACCTGAGCATCGAGGAAATCATCCGGGTTGCCAAAATGGCTGGCGCCGATGCGATCCATCCCGGTTACGGCCTGCTGTCGGAAAACCCTGATTTTGTCGACGCGTGTGTGGCGGCCGGCATCGCCTTTATTGGTCCCAAAGCCGAAACCATGCGTAAATTGGGCAACAAAGCCTCGGCCCGTCAAGTGGCGATGGCCGCCGGTGTGCCGGTGATCCCCGCCACCGAAGTTTTGGGTGATGACATGGACAAGGTGCGTGCGCAGGCCGCCGAGGTTGGCTACCCGCTGATGCTGAAGGCCTCTTGGGGCGGCGGCGGTCGCGGCATGCGGGCAATTTACAACGAGGATGAACTGGAAGAAAAAGTGCTGGAGGGACGCCGCGAGGCGCAAGCGGCCTTTGGCAATGACGAGGGTTTTCTGGAAAAGATGATCCAGCGCGCCCGCCATGTCGAAGTGCAAATTCTAGGCGATCAACATGGCGAGATTTATCATCTGTTCGAGCGCGACTGCTCTGTTCAGCGCCGCAAGCAAAAAGTGGTGGAGCGCGCCCCCGCCCCCTATCTGTCCGAGGAGCAACGCAGCGAGATCTGCGCGCTTGGCGTCAAAATTTGCCAGCACGTTGGCTATGAATGCGCCGGCACCGTTGAATTTCTGATGGATATGGACACCGGCCGCTTTCACTTCATCGAGGTCAACCCCCGCGTGCAGGTCGAACACACCGTCACCGAAGAGGTCACCGGCATCGACATCGTGCAGGCCCAAATTCTGATCGCCGAGGGCAAAACCATTGCCGAGGCCACCGGAAAAGCCAATCAGGGCGAGGTGAGTCTGAACGGTCACGCCCTACAGTGTCGCATCACCACCGAAGATCCGCAAAACAATTTCATCCCCGATTATGGCCGCATCACCGCGTATCGCTCGGCCACGGGCATGGGCATCCGTCTGGATGGCGGCACCGCTTATGCGGGCGGCGTCATCACCCGCTATTACGACAGCCTGCTGGTGAAAATCACCGCCCACGCCCAGACCCCAAAGGCGGCAATTGCCCGCATGGATCGGGCGCTGCGCGAATTTCGGGTGCGCGGGGTTTCGACCAACATTGCCTTCGTTGAAAACCTGCTGCGCCACCCGACATTCCTCGACAACACCTACACCACCAAATTCATCGACAACACGCCGGAGCTGTTCAAATTCCCAAAACGCCGGGACCGCGCCACCAAAATTCTGACCTATCTGGCCGACATCACTGTCAACCAACACCCAGAAACCACGGATCGGCCCAAACCCTCGGCCAAAGCTAAAATCCCCCATGCCCCAGCCCCAGTTGGCGAGCCGATCAAAGGCACCCGCAATCTGCTGGAGGAAAAAGGTGCCCAAGCGGTGGCCGACTGGATGGCCGCACAAACCCAACTGCTGCTGACCGACACCACCATGCGTGATGGGCACCAATCCCTGCTGGCCACCCGCATGCGCAGCATCGATATGATCCGTGTCGCGCCCGCCTATGCCGCCAACATGTCACAGCTGTTCTCGATGGAATGCTGGGGCGGTGCGACCTTTGATGTGGCCTACCGGTTTTTGCAGGAATGTCCGTGGCAGCGGCTGCGCGATCTGCGCCGTGCCATGCCCAACGTGATGAGCCAAATGCTGCTGCGGGCCAGCAACGGCGTTGGCTATACCAACTATCCTGACAATGTGGTGCAGGAATTCGTGCGCCAATCCGCCGAGAGCGGTGTTGATGTGTTTCGGGTGTTTGATTCACTGAACTGGGTTGAAAACATGCGGGTGGCGATGGATGCGGTGATCGAATCCGGCAAGGTCTGCGAAGGCAGCATTTGCTACACCGGTGACATCCTAAACCCTGATCGCGCCAAATATGATCTGAAATACTATGTCGAAATGGGCAAACAGTTAAAATCGGCTGGCGCACATATTCTGGGCCTCAAAGACATGGCAGGCCTGTTGAAACCCGCCGCCGCCTCAGTGTTGATCAAGGCCCTCAAAGAAGAGGTCGGCCTGCCGATCCACTTCCACACGCACGATACCTCCGGCATCGCAGCCGCCACCATTCTGGCCGCCTCGGAAGCGGGCGTTGATGCGGTCGACGTGGCGATGGATGCGTTCTCCGGCGGCACCTCACAGGCCTGCCTTGGCTCCATCGTCGAAGCGCTGCGCCACACCCCGCGCGACACCGGCATCAACATCAGTCATGTGCGCGAAATCTCCGACTACTGGGAGGCGGTTCGCGGCCAATACGTGGCGTTTGAAAGCGGCTTGGCGGCGCCTGCCTCTGAGGTGTACCTGCACGAAATGCCCGGCGGCCAGTTCACCAACCTGAAGGCCCAAGCCCGCTCAATGGGGCTGGAGGAGCGCTGGCATGAAGTGGCGCAAACCTACGCCGACGTGAACCAGATGTTCGGCGATATTGTCAAAGTGACACCGTCCTCCAAGGTGGTCGGCGACATGGCACTGATGATGGTTTCCCAAGGATTAACCCGCGACCAAGTTGAGGACCCCGAGGTCGATGTGGCCTTCCCCGACAGTGTGATTGACATGATGCGCGGCAATCTGGGCCAACCTCCGGGAGGCTTTCCGACAGCCTTCATCAACAAGGTGCTAAAGGGCGACAAACCCGACACCACCCGCCCCGGCGCACACCTGCCCCCCGTTGATCTAGAGGCCGCACGGGCCGAACTCTCGGCCGAGCTGGACGGCTTCAAAGTCGATAACGAAGATCTGAACGGCTACTTGATGTATCCAAAAGTCTTCCTCGATTACATGGGCCGCCACCGCCAATACGGCCCCGTGCGCACCCTACCGACCCGCGCGTTCTTTTACGGTATGGAACCGGGCGAGGAAATAACCGCCGAAATCGACCCCGGCAAAACCCTTGAAATCCGCCTGCAAGCGGTCGGCCAAACCAACGAAGATGGCGATGTTAAAGTGTTCTTCGAGTTGAACGGCCAACCCCGCACCATCCGCGTGCCAAACCGGCTGATCAAATCCCAAACCGCCCAACGCCCCAAAGCCGAACAAGGCAATGCCAACCACATCGGCGCGCCAATGCCCGGCGTGGTGGCCACCGTGGCCGTGACCGTTGGTCAAGAGGTACATGAAGGCGATCTGCTGCTGACGATTGAGGCGATGAAAATGGAAACCGGCATCCACGCCGAACGCGACGCCACCATCAAAGCCGTCCATGTCCAAGCCGGCGGCCAGATCGACGCCAAAGACCTGCTGGTGGAGTTGGAATAACCCAGCCCGACACCGCTACAAAACAAACAGGGCCGCCGCTATATGCTCAGCGCATACGATCGGCGGCCTTTTCTTCTTGCCCTACGCCACTTACTGTAAATCGCTTGGAATACCGCCCCGCCCTCACGAAGCGACGCGCGGGAACCGGCGGACAAACCATTCTGCAAACAGCAGATTTGGCACCCAGCAGATCCACGCAAGATAGATCGAAGCCTCGGTATAACTGAACCCAGCCGCCATGAACCCCAGCAAATACAGCCGCAACGTCACGGCCGAAAACGTCAGCGCAAAAGAGCGGTACATCCAGCGGCGGTGCTGGGCAATCCGCCCAATCACCGCCAGCCGCACAGCATTGGCCGTAATCCCGAGCCACAGCACCGCCAATAAACCAAAGCCAAGGCTGACAACAATCCCGCCCGCAGCCCCCGGCGCCACCACCAATCCAGCCCCCCCAGCAATCAAAATCGAGCCCCCGTAAACGCGCCCAACCCAGCGGTGCAATGCCGGTTTTCGCGCCCGCAATCGAGGGAACAGTTGCAATGATCCAAGCACCAGCGCAACGGGGGCCACCGATATGTGCAACAAGGACGCCACCCGACGTTGATCAATATGGCCGATCATTTCCTGAAACGACATGGGCAGGCCCAACAGCAAAAACCGGTAGGTGCCGAGCGCCACCAGCCCGCTGAGCACGGCCATGATCAGGATTGGGATTGGGATTGGGGCTCTTGAGGTGGTCATTTTAGCGATTGGCATTTTTGATTTCCTTCAATTTGACACTGTCAAGTTCCCCCCTCCTAACGCAAGCCAATTGACACTGTCAAGATGCATGTTATCCCTTGCCCATGACAAACTCAAAACGCCCTCACCACCACGGAAACCTGCGCGATGCCCTGATTGTCGCGGGGCTGGATCTCATGGAGCAAGGCGGGCCAGATGCGCTTACCTTGCGCAAATGCGCCAAACGCGCCGGTGTTTCGCACGCCGCCCCGGCCCATCACTTTAACGGGCTGATCAGCCTGCAAGGCGCCATTATCGCCCGCGGCCACCAGCTGTTTGCCCAGTCGATGCAACACGCCTGCGCACAGGACGTGCTGCGGGCCGACAGCACCCCCCACACCCAATTGCGCGCGGTTTGCGGTGGCTACATCAGCTTTGCCCGCACGCACAGCGCCGTGTTCAAATTGATGTTCCAACAGCATGGCCTAGACAAAAGCACGTTGGATGACACCAGCCGTAATGAGCTGATCCGCGACGCAACCGCCTCCTATCAAGTTCTACGCGACGCCTGCGCACCGTTTGACAGCAACGGCACCAACACCGAGATCATGGTCTGGTCACTGGTGCATGGCTACGCAATGCTGTTTTGCGGCACGACCACCCCACTGCCCCCCTCAGGATCCGCCCCCGATTTCAGCCAAATCCTGCCAAAATTGAAATTGAAAACCGGCCCTGACACAGAGATATAATTATTTTTGCATTCGGTCGCATTTAACGCTTGCGACTCTTTGATCCGGCGCTATATATCGCCACACCAGATGGTTAGCGGGCGTAGCTCAGGGGTAGAGCACAACCTTGCCAAGGTTGGGGTCGAGAGTTCGAATCTCTTCGCCCGCTCCAACTGGATCAATGACTTACGGGTCAGTGATATAATATATGAGCGTATTTTAGCGCTTCTCACAGGCCGTTCACACGTAACAATGTGAATGGCCTTTGTGATTCAAAGACCATATGATTCAACCACAGTTTTCACAACACATTGATGAGAAGCAACTTGGCAAGGCGCTCAAAGCTGAGCTTTGGCATATATGCTCGCCCCCTGTAGCGCCCCCGCATTCGGTCTGCTCCATGCATGAAATGGTAATACTCACAAGATACTTTGATCCACCAATACCTTGGCTATGCTCACACTTATCTGCTCTGAACGCGCTCACATTTTCTTAAAACCCAATGGTTTCACAACACTGGAGCTGTCGCCAAATTGTGCGGCTCCTTTATGCGCGGATTATACGCAAAAGACGAAACAAGATTAAAATTGCAGTGCAAAAAACGACATGCGCCACCAAGCGTTACATGCGCCACCAAACGTTACAAAGGTCACTATCGGCGCAAAGCTTCCCAAAATAGCCAGATGGCCGGCCTGCACCCTCTTTGCGCGGTACGGCACCAGAACCGGTGTTCGCGTTGCCAAACAGATCCGGCGTCCGAGCAAAATTTGTCGCTTGCCGGCGTTGGGCTAGACCTTATAATCGAAGCCATTCGTGCCATATTTTTTCCGCACCAGACGCTCAATTTATTTTTCAACTATTTTTCAACTAAAGGTCGCCATATTGTTACCTGAAATGCTTGCAAAATCATGCAAATGACAGATTTTAAACCGAAATATCACGGCCCGACATATCACGGCCCGACATACAAGGATCGCGCCATAATCATTGCCAGTGCCTTGGCCTTCCTTTCCCTTTGCGCTCTGTTTTGGGGATTTGTCGCTGATGACGCATATATCGTTGGACGATATGCGCAGAATGCCGCTGCGGGCAACGGTCTTGTATACAATATAGGTGAGCAGGTTTCAGCTCTAACCTCGCCATTGCATGCGCTGCTCGAATCGGCATTGGCGTATTGCGGGCTTGATCCGGTCAAAAGCTACCGTATCATTGCGCCGGCAATGGTCCTTACAGGTTGGTTCGTTGCGCTAAGCACCACGGGGTTGCGCGGTCATCGACTGCTGCTGTTCACGGCGTTATCGCTGTTTTCCCCATTCCTTGTGCTCTGGAGCGTTGGCGGCTTGGAGACAGCCATGTTGGCATCCCTCGCCACGTTGTTCGTCACGCGGTTGGTTGTTTTAAACCGTGTCGGCGCAGCCACCGGAAGAGATTATGTCTGGCTCGGGTTATTGGCTGCGCTGATGTTTCTGACTCGGCATGACAGCGTTCTTGTTTCTGCGCCGATTTTGTTTACGATCTTTGTGCTCGAATATCGCCGCCCTGCCGTCTGGATCGGAGCCGCGCTGTGCATTGCTTTGGCGTCGAGTTGGCTGTTGTTTTCGGTGTTTTACTACGGCGATATTTTTCCAAGATCCTACTACATTAAGCTTGCGCTTGGCGGGCGCCCATCAATCGATAGCCTTTCGGCCCTTCTCAATTTTGGGTTGCTTTCCGGCCTGTTCCTGATTGTATTTTTCATGAGGCGCGCGTCGTTGGACAAGCAAGCGCCCCTGTCAAAGGCAATCCTGCGCGGCGCGATTATCTTTCTGCTCTATGCCAGCCATGCGGCCGGCCAGCACATGATGTTTGGCTACCGGTTGCTCGTGCCTTACCTGATGGGGGCAAGTCTTGTGATCGCGCTGTCAATTCCCGATCCACGGCCTGCCTTGTCCGCAATTTTCGTCGGATGGCAGGCGGTTATGTTGGCGGTCGTTATGTTCATTGGCGTGAACCCCGCGCCCTTGGCTCGATTACCCGGCCTCGATCAGGCCTATGCTGAATACGAGTTCATCACGCCCGCTACCTTTGGCCGCCATATGGATATGCTGTACACAGATGCATTGGACATCGCCGCGCATTGGCGAGCAACTGGTCGCGAAGACCTTCCGCACATCTATTTGCGCACAGGTGGCATGGGCTATTTTCTGCCAGATTTTTACGTCTATGAGACGCTTATTTCGTACCGGCATGGTTGTGGCGTTCAGATGCGTAAATCAATTTTTGCGTCACATTATATGCAACAGCTCGACTTGAGCCTGACGGGTAAGCTCGTTGAAAATTTGGGCCGGATGCGCGACGACGTCCCTGATGATGCGCCACTACTGTTCGCGACGGAAATAGACTGGATGGGCCCTAAAACGACGGGCTATCTATTCGGCCCGAATCCGGTGCCCCTGCAGCTTAGCGCCCAAATTGGTGCCGGATGCACAGCACACCAATGATGCTGATGAAACAACAGCTTGTCCACGAATAACGGTTGATCGTGCAAAAGCTGCATACGCAAACACATGTCAGCAATCGGCGCGCTCTTAATATTTTAGTCTTTAGAAAAAGATAGGGGGACAGAATAAAGTATCGTCGCCGTACTTATTAGTCATCCAAACAACGCGCAGAAATTTGGGGCCGTTAGCAAAACCGAGAACGAGACGAACAAGGCCGAACAAAGCTGACCACGACACTCCAAGTGTCAAACGCCTCTAAGCGGTGATATCTAATTTATCAGAGCAGAACGGACAGCCGCGGGCGGATCTTTTCGGCAATGTTGGGGTAAAACGCCCCCTGCGTCTTCTTTTCTTAAAGACCTACGGCTCAAGATCGATCGGCAAAACCGTGGTTGATTTAATTTCCTCCATCGACAATAGCGCCGTGACATTGAAAATCTTCACCTCCGCAATCAGCGCCTGATAGAACACATCATATGCCTTGGCATTTTTCACCCGCACCTTCAGGATATAGTCAATATCCCCCGCCAACCGGTGCGCTTCCATCACTTCGGGGCGGGCCTGCAACGTGATCAAAAACCGCGCCTGCCACTCAGCGTCATGTTCCGAGGTGCGCACCAGCACAAAGAAACAAGCCTCCAATCCCAGCGCAACCGGATCCAACAACACCGTTTGGCGCCCGATCACCCCTGCGGCCTTTAATTTGCGAATTCGGTTCCACACCGGCGTCTTTGAAGAGCCCACTTTGCGCGCAATCTCATCCAATGACAGCGATGCATCCTCTTGCAGCTGGGCAAGGATCTTCCGGTCCAGTCCGTCTAGTGATGTTGCCATTTCAATTCCCGCTTCCATATGGAACATATGTTCCGATCAATCACCGCCGCACCGCACTTCAGGATTTACCAGCGCAAATACAGCCACCTTATGGAAGAATATTCCATAATCCGCCGCAAGCGCAATGACAATCGGTTGTGACCACATGATCGGCCCCCACACTCCAGCCCAAAATGATTTCAGCCAATGTTACGGTTCAGACCCCGATGCGCAGGCCCCGCGGGTTGCTGCATAAATCCCACACCTGCCCTAAATAATATCAATAAAACCCCCAAAACGCCCCACGACACACAACATATTGCGGGCTTTAGTCTGCCCCCAACAAGCCTGCCTTATTCCCGCCCCATTCCCCCACACAAATCCTCTTATGGCGAAATCCTCCTTTAATAAGGGCGACCCGATCACCGAGGTCCCAGAAGGGATACGCCAGAAGGCAACACGGCCAACTGGCCATTTAGGAGTAATATTATGGAACGCAAACCACAAAAATCAACTCGCGATGTGCCCGCACAACAGCAATACCCACGTAAAATCGGCTTTGTCGCACGGCGTTTGGGGGATCTAAAAACCGCCCCGACCACGAAACCGACACAAAAACAAACACCGCATGTGATTTCCGATTGGGCCAGCATCTAGGCGCCAACACCCAACGAGTATCACCGATTACGGATTGCCAAACAGGCTGAATTCGCTAGGCTTGCCCCTATGTCCGACCCTGTTTCCAGCCTCCGAAATCTTGGCCCTGCCTCTGACGCGGTTTATGCGCGGGCGGGAATAGAAACCGCGGATCAGTTGCGCGCCCTTGGGCCTGATGCGGCCTATCGCCAATTGCTGCAATCTGGATCAAAACCGCATTTCATCGCCTATTACGCGATGGTGATGGGGTTGCAGGGTCGCCCGTGGAACGACTGCCAAGGCGATGAGAAAACCGCGCTAAGGGTCCGATTTGATGCGATAAAATCAACCGGACACGACAAAGGCCGCTCCGAACTCGAAGCGGCCCTTGATATTATCGGCGTCATTAAACGCACATAAAATAAGTGCATTAATTTTGCAGAATTTTAAAAAAGCCTCTTAGCCAACCAGCTCTAAACCAGAGAAGAAGAAAGCGATTTCTTCAGCAGCAGTTTCAGGAGCGTCTGAACCGTGAACCGAGTTTTCGCCAATCGAAAGAGCGAACTCTTTACGGATTGTGCCAGCATCAGCATCGGCTGGGTTAGTGGCGCCCATAACTTCGCGGTTTTTCGCAATTGCGTCTTCGCCTTCCAGAACCTGTACAACAATCGGCTCGGAAATCATGAACTCACACAATTCGCCAAAGAACGGACGCTCTGAGTGCACACCGTAAAAGCTCTGCGCTTGGGCCAATGTCATCTGGATGCGCTTGCTGGCAACAATCCGCAGGCCAGCGGCCTCAAATTTAGCGACGATAGCGCCGGTCAGGTTGCGGCGAGTGGCGTCTGGTTTGATGATCGAAAATGTGCGCTGAATAGCCATGATACAGTCTTTCTGTGCTGTGGCGGGCACCATCGCCCAGCCATGATAAATTCGACGCCCTGCTAACACGGGTTTACGCGCATGAAAAGCGGTGATTGACCTTCGCCCTCGCATAGAGCATGTCTCGCTAAATTCTATTCTCTTATAAACCAGACACGCCAGAGGTCAGCCGCCCGCCATGTTACGCATCAACGATCTAAATTTCGCCATTCAGGGCAAGCCCCTGTTTGAAGGCGCCAGCGCCACCATCCCGACCGGTCACAAGGTTGGCCTAATCGGGCGCAATGGCGCGGGTAAAACCACGCTGTTCAACCTGATCCGTGGCAATATCCCACTGGAAGCCGGCACCATCACTCTGCCCTCGCGCGCCCGCATTGGGGGCGTTAGCCAAGAGGTTTCCGGCAGCGAAGTGTCGCTGATTGATACGGTGCTGGCCGCCGATACTGAGCGCGCCGAGCTGATGGCCGAATCTGAAACCGCGACAGATCCGAACCGGATTGCCGAAGTTCACACCCGGCTGGCCGATATTGATGCCTATTCCGCCGAGGCCCGCGCCTCTTCGATCCTCAAAGGTCTGGGCTTTGATGCCGCCGCGCAGAAAATACCCTGTTCGGCGTTTTCCGGTGGTTGGCGGATGCGGGTGGCCTTGGCCGCTGTGCTGTTTAGTGAGCCTGATTATCTGCTGCTCGATGAGCCGACCAACTATCTCGATCTTGAAGGCTCGCTCTGGCTCGAAGCCTATCTGGTGAAATACCCGCACACTGTGTTGATCATTTCGCATGACCGCGAATTGCTGAACCGTTCGGTTGGCGCGATCCTGCATCTGGAAAACCGCAAACTGACACTGTATTCCGGCCCCTACGATCAATTCGTGCGCCAACGCGCCGCCAAACGTCAAGTGCAAGCGGCCGCCGCCAAGAAACAAGACCTACAACGCGCCCATTTGCAGAGCTTTGTTGACCGCTTTAAAGCCAAAGCCTCAAAGGCCAAACAGGCCCAATCACGGGTTAAAATGCTAGAGCGCATGGAGACCATCATCGCGCCCGAAGATGCGGCGCGCACCGTGTTCACCTTCCCCAAACCCGAGGAGCTGTCGCCGCCGATTATTTCCTGCGAAGGCGTGTCGGTTGGCTATGATGGCAAAGCGGTTTTGAAAAATCTGGACCTGCGCATTGACCAAGACGACCGGATCGCCCTTCTGGGCCGCAATGGTCAGGGAAAATCCACTCTTGCCAAGCTGTTATCAGGCAAACTTGATCCACTTTCGGGCAAAATGACCACCTCTCGAAAACTGCGGATCGGCTATTTTGCCCAGCATCAAGTCGATGAGCTATACGTCGATGAAACCCCGCTACAGCATCTGTTCCGCGAGCGCCCCGATGAGGGTCAAGCGCGGCTTCGGGCCCGTTTGGCGGGCTTTGGTTTGGGGCCGGATCAGGCTGAAACCGAGGTTGGACGCTTGTCCGGGGGGCAAAAAGCCCGGCTGTCATTGCTGCTGGCCACCCTGCCCGCCCCGCATCTGCTGATTTTGGATGAGCCGACCAACCACCTTGATATTGAAAGCCGCGAAGCGCTGGTCGAAGCACTGACCACCTATTCTGGCGCGGTGATTTTGATCAGCCACGATATGCACCTGTTGTCGATGGTCGCGGACCGCTTATGGCTGGTCAAAGATGGCGGCGTTTCAGTGTGGGAAGACGATTTGGAGGCCTACCGCAAGGACCTTTTGACCAAAGAAACCCCGGAACGTGCCAAAAAAGCCAAAGCCGCGCCAAAACGCGCCAGCCGCGATCAGCTGTTGGCAATGAAAGCCGATGTGCGAAAATGCGAAGAACGGGTTGGTAAACTGAACGAAATGCGCGACAAGCTGGCGAAAAAACTGGCTGATCCGGCGCTGTATGACGAGGATGCGGGCAATCGGGCCGAGCCTTGGCAGCGTAAATATTCTGAAGTGATGAACGCTTTGGATCGGGCCGATGAGATGTGGATGAAGGCTTTGGAAAAGCTGGAAAAAGCACAGAAGTAACGCGGAAGTAACGAAAAAATATGAATCAAGCCGCATTTATAACCGCTTTTATCACCCTGTTTGTGGTGATTGACCCGATTGGGTTGGCGCCGCTGTTTGTGGCGCTGACCAAGGGCGAAGATGCCGTCCACAGACGCGGCGTCGCCATTCGCTCCACGATGATCGCTGGCGGTTTACTGGTGTTGTTCGGACTGTTTGGCGAGGCCGTTCTGGGATTTGCCGGTATTTCAATGCCCGCTTTTCGGATCGCTGGCGGTGTTTTGTTGTTTCTGACAGCGCTTGATATGTTGTTTGAGCCGCGCACAAAACGGCGCAAGGGCCAAGCCAGTTCTGAAAATGACCCGTCAGTATTTCCACTGGCCACCCCGCTGATTGCTGGCCCCGGCTCGATCGCCACCATGATCTTGTTGACCGGAGAAGCCGGTGGCGACTGGGCGATTATCGGCGCGGTGATGTTGGTTTTACTGGCCGTTTTGCTGATGGTTTTACTGCTGTTTCTATCGGCAAACCTGCTTGAAAATGCGCTGGGTGACACTGGCACCAATGTGGTCACCCGTTTGCTGGGGATGCTGCTTGCGGCGCTTTCGGTGCAGTTTGTGATTGATGGCATCACCGCAATCAACTGGGTTGGCGGATAAGCGTACCGATCCAATATAGTCATGTAAAAGGGCGCATTTCATGAATTCTGACGATCTCGCACAGCTGATATATCTGTCGCTTCTGGGCTGCGTTATTGTTGGCTCGTTCTTGGTTAGCAATCGCAAAAATCTGGGCAGAACCGCGCAACAGGCGGCGGTTTGGGGGCTGATTTTTGTCGGCGTCATTGCCGCCATCGGGCTTTGGTCTGATATCCGCAGTAATGTCGCCCCGAGCCAATCTTATATTGACGGAATGGCCACGGTTGAGGTGCCGCGCTCGCCGGATGGGCATTATTATCTGACGCTGGATATTGATGGCACCGATGTGCAATTTGTCATTGATACGGGGGCGTCGGATCTGGTGTTGACCAAGGCGGATGCGGCGCGGATCGGGATTGATGTGGAAAATCTGTTTTACAGTGGCATCGCCCACACCGCCAATGGCGAGGTGCGCACCGCGCGGGTGCGGTTGAAAAATGTGCGTTTGGGTGAGATTGTTGATTTAACTGTCGGCGCTTCGGTGAATGATGGCGAGATGGAGCAATCACTGTTGGGGATGACGTATTTGCAGCGGTATTCCAAGATCGAGATTGGTGGCGGCAAGATGATCTTGCGCCGTTAAGGTTTGCGCTGCGCGCGGCGGATATTTAGGAAAAGAAGAAAAAGCGCGGATTTTAGCGTTCGGCTTTCTTTTCCCAGTGGCCGCTTTCTTGTGACCAGTATTGCGCGGAGCAGCCTGCATCGGTGAGGGCTTTCCATTGGCCTCGGGCATGGGCCAGCGCGACCTCGTCGTTGCCATCGAATAAGATACTGACACGCTGCATTTCAGTGACCTGATCTGCGGTCACGTCAGCCCCGTCAACGGCCAGAATACAGGTCGGATTATTGGCGGTACTTCCCGTTGTGGTCAGCAGGATTGGTTGGGCGGCATCATGCGCGCCGCCCGCCAAACCATGCGGTAAAAAGCCATCGTCACGGCCCATCCATAGCTTTTCATCCAGCCATTTCATCCGGTTATCATCAGACCCCAGCACCATGACCTGCCAGCCAGCGGCAACAGATTTCTCCAGCAGCATCGGCAGCACGGCTTCCAGTGGCGCGTGGGTCAGTTGATAAAAATAGGCAGCGCCCATCAGCTTTCCAGCATATTTCGGATCAGACGATCCAGCGCCATCACGCCCCAACCGGTGGCACCTTTGGGGGCCAAATCAGATTCGGTTTTCAGCAGTGCGGTGCCGGCAATATCCAAGTGGATCCACGGCATATCCTCGGTGATAAACCGTTGTAGGAATTTTGCTGCGGTGATGGATCCTGCGGCGCGTCCGGCCGAGTTTTTCATATCGGCAATCCGAGAATCGATCAGCTTGTCGTAGCTGTCATCCAGCGGCAGACGCCATGCGCCCTCGCCCTCGGATTTGGCGGCCGCCATAAAGGCGTTGCACAGGGCATTGTCATTGGAAAATACACCGGTGTTTTCATGGCCAAGACCAACGATCACCGCACCCGTTAGGGTCGCCAGATTGATCACGCCGGTCGGCTTGAAACGCTGCTGCGCGTACCACAAAACATCCGCCAAAACCAAACGTCCCTCGGCATCGGTGTTGATCACCTCGATGGTGTCGCCTTTCATCGAGGTCACCACATCACCGGGGCGGGTGGCGGCACCATCAGGCATGTTTTCAACCAATCCGACCAGACCGACCACATTGGCCTTGGCACCGCGCATTGCCAGCGTGCGCATCACGCCCGCCACCACACCTGCGCCGCCCATATCCATGGTCATGTCTTCCATGCCCGCCGCCGGTTTTATAGAAATCCCGCCGGTGTCAAACACCACGCCTTTGCCGACCAATGCGAACGGAGCTTCGCCTTTCGGGCCGCCATTCCATTGCATGATCACCACTTTGGAAGGGCTGCGCGAGCCTTGGCCGACCGAGAGCAATGCCCCCATGCCAAGCTTCTCCAAATCAGCTTCCTCAAGGATTTCAACCTCAAGGCCCAGCTCTTGCATTGCCGCAAGCCGGGCTGCAAAATCGTCTGTTGTCAGGATGTTAGCAGGCTCGTTCACCAGATCACGGGTGAAAAACACCCCTTCAGCCACCGCCGCCATTGGGCCAGCTAAAGCGGCCACTTCTTCGGGGGCGGTTACCATGAAGGTTGCTATACCCATCGCGTCAGACGCTTTGGTTTTATGCACATTGAAATCATAGCCACGCAGCGCCAAGCCCAGCGACACCTCGGCAGATTGGGTCAAATTACCGGCCAGAATATGCAGCTCTGCGCGGCCAGCGGCCTTGGCAATCACACCGCCAGCCTTGCGGGCCGCATCGGGTTTTGGACGGCGGCTCAGCTTGATCACTTGGATTGCGTCACAGATCATTCCCGCCGGAAAGGACAGATCATGGCCCTGCGTCGGCTTCATTTTTTCAAATGTTGGAGACTCCACGAAACGTTTCAACGCGCCTTTGCACAACCGGTTTACCCGTCGTGCGCATTGGTCCAGCTGCCCCTCAAGACCGACAAAAACCGTGATGCGCCCGGTGGCCGCCGCGATCTGATCCAGGTCAATTTCTTTGAATTCTATGTGGCGAGGGTGTGACATGACGTTCTCCTATTTGGCCGCATGTGGCGTGGTTTTGCCATACCTAACCTTTGACGCAAACAAACGCCAGATAGCAGTTTATCCCAGCTTTTTTTTCAGCTAGGTTAGGTGAAATGCAAACCGTCTCGGGGGGGATATAGCGCGTGGCGAAATTCGACAGATATCTACTGTCGCAATTGATGGTGTTCTTTGGCTTTTTTGCCCTTGTGCTGGTGATGGTCTATTGGGTCAACCAGGCCGTTCGGCTGTTTGAATTCCTGATTGCGGATGGTCAATCTGCCGCCGTGTTTTTGGAATTCACCGCGCTGACCTTGCCCAATGTTATTCGCGCTGTGCTGCCGATAGCCGCCTTTGTGGCCTCGGTTTACACCACCAACCGGTTAAGCTCGGAAAGCGAGCTGGTGGTGGTGCAATCCATGGGCTACAGCGGGTTTCGCCTGGCCCGTCCAGTGTTGGTGTTCGGCATTATTGTGGCGCTGCTGACCGGCGTTTTGACCCACATTCTGGTGCCGATCTCATCAAAACTATTGGCCGAACGCAGCGCCGAAATATCTGAGAACATTACCGCAAGATTCCTAACTGAAGGCAGTTTTCTGCATCCCGCAGACGGCATGACCATCTATATTCGTGAAATCAAACCGAATGGCGAATTGCTGGATGTTTTCATGTCTGACACCCGCAACCCAGATCTTCAGGTGATCTACACCGCCAAGAACGCGTTTCTGGTGCGCGGTGACAGCGGGCCCAAGCTGGTGATGTTTGACGGGATGACCCAAACCCTAAAAGCCAATGACACCCGCCTGTTCACCGCCAGATTTTCTGATTTGTCCTATGATATCGGTGGTTTAATCAACAAACGCAGCGACAACAATCGCGCTGCTTCATCGCTATCAACGTTCGAATTGCTGTCTGCAACCCCTGCCCTAATCGCCGAAACCGGTGCCAGTCGCGCGCGAATGCTGAAATTGGGCCACGACCGTTTTGCCCAACCTTTGTTGTCGATTGTCACCGCGATGATCGGGTTTTCGGTGTTGCTGGTCGGCAGTTTCAGCCGCTTTGGGGTGACGCGGCAAATTATTGTCGCCATTATTTTACTGGTGGTGATCAAGGCGCTCGACAGTGCCATGGGCGGCTATGCGATGCGAAATGCGCATCTGTGGCCACTGGTCTATGTGCCCGCCGCGGTCGGATTATTGACCAGCACCGTAATCCTGTGGCTGTCGGGGCGCCCCGGCCTGATCAAGCGGCTGATGGCGCGTCTAAGTTTGCAAAACCGGAGGCCGGCATGATACTACACCTCTATTTTGGCCGCCGGTTTCTGAGCGCATTTTTGCTGGTGTTTGGCGTTTTCACCGGCATTGTTTTGATGATCGAGGTGGTCGAACAAATTCGCAGCCTCAGAAATGACGAGGTCGGGTTTTCCGAAACGCTGGAGCTGACATTGTTGCATCTGCCGTCTTTGATGTACCCAATTCTGCCGCTGATTGTCATTCTGGCCAGTTTGATGATGTTTTTGGCAATGGCCCGCAACTCTGAGCTGGTGGTGACCCGGGCGGCGGGGCGCTCGGGGATGAAAAGCCTGGTCGCCCCGATGGCGGTTGCGCTGGGGATTGGGGTATTTTCTGTGGCGGTGCTCAACCCATTGGTGGCCGCCACCGCCAAACAATACGAGGCCACCGCCAACCGCTATATCAGCGGCAGCGAAAGCGTTTTGTCATTTTCCAAGGAAGGCTTGTGGCTGCGTCAAGGCAACGCCGATGGTCAAATCGTCATTCAGGCGCAAGAATCAAATCTGGATGGCACCCGGTTGCTCAACGTCAATTTCTACAGCTTCACCGCCAATGGCACCCCGTTAAGCCGCCTAAAAGCGGACACGGCAGAGCTGACGAAAGGCGCGTGGATCCTGACCAACGTTAAAAAGTGGCGCCTGCTGGGCAGTGCTAATCCCGAGCGAGACTCGCAACATTTCGAGAGCGTCAGCCTTGCCAGTGATCTAACTCGCGAGCAAATTCGCAACAGTTTTGGTACCCCCAGCTCAATCGCGATCTGGGATTTACCCGCTTTTATCAATACGTTAGACCGCGCCGGATTTTCCGCCCGTCAGCACCGTGTCTGGTTTCAAACCGAGCTGGCGCTGCCGTTGTTTTTGGTGGCCATGGTGCTGATCGGGGCTGGTTTCACCATGCGTCACACACGGGTTGGTGGCACCGGACCGATGGTCTTAACCGCAATATTAATGGGGTTTTCGCTATTCTTTATTCGAAATTTTGCACAGGTTTTAGGGGAAAGCGGCCAACTGCCGGTCTATATCGCCGCTTGGAGCCCACCACTGGCCGCAATCCTGATGGCATTGGCGCTGATCCTACATCTGGAGGATGGCTGATGTTGCGACCCTTTAGCACCTTATTTCTGCTGGCCAGCTTGGTCACGGGCTTGCTGGCACCGATCAACGTCAGCGCCCAAACGCTGGACACCACAACGCTGGTGGCTGACAAGCTGTGGATTGATGCCGACAACACGCTGACCGCGCAGGGCCATGTTGAAATTCTGCACGGCACCACCCGCATCAAAGCCACGCGCATTGTCTATTCCGGTGTCGATGGCAGCCTGCGGATTGACGGCCCAATCACCCTGACTGAAGGCGACGAGATCATCGTTCTGGCCAGCAGCGCTGAAATGGATTCAGATCTGCAGAACGGTATTTTACGCAGTGCGCGGATGGTTCTGGGCCAACAATTGCAACTGGCCGCAACCGAAATTCATCGCGTCAACGGGCGCTATACCCAGCTGTATAAAACCGTGACCTCCAGCTGCCAGATCTGCGCCAACAACCCCGTGCCGCTATGGGAAATCAGGGCGCGCCGGATCATTCATGACCAACAGGAACGCCAGCTTTACTTTGATAACGCGGTGCTGAGGCTGATGGATATCCCGATTTTCTATCTGCCGCGCCTGCGCTTGCCCGACCCAAGCCTGAAGCGCGCCACCGGTTTTCTGGTGCCGACCTTCAGCAGTTCATCAAATCTGGGTTGGGGTCTGAAATCACCCTATTTCATCAAACTTGGCGACCATGCCGATCTCACTGTCACGCCGTTTATTGCCACCAAAACCAAAACCATTGAGCTTGGCTTTCGGCGCGCGTTTCGCACCGGCGACATCTCGTTTCAGGGCGCATTTTCAAACGATGACGTCCGGCCTGACAAAGATCGCGGTTATTTCTTTGGCGAAGGCCGCTTTGATCTGCCGCGCGACTATACGCTGGATTTTGATCTGGAGCTCACCTCGGACCGCAGCTACCTGCAGGATTATGGCTTCTCCTCCAAGGATCGGCTGGACAGCGCCATCAGCATCAGCCGCACCAAACGCGATCAGCTGGTGGACATTGAACTGGTGCATCACCGCTCGCTGCGCAACAGTGACAACAACGACACCCTGCCAAAAATCGTTGGCAATCTGGCCTATCATCAGCGCTTTGAGCCGGGGGTGATTGGTGGCGAGGCCGGTTTACGATTTGCCCTGCACAGCCATTACCGCAGCTCAACCACGACCGGTGATTTGGGCCGCGATCTGAGCCGCGCCAGCCTGCGACTGGACTGGAAACGCAAATGGCTGTTGCGGGGCGGTATAGAGATGGGCCTGCTGGGGGAGCTTAACTACGATTTCTACGATATCCACCAAGGTTTGGTGGGCGAGCTGAAGGGCGGCCAATTCACACCGGTCGCGGCGGTTGAGCTGCGCTGGCCTTTGGTGAAAACCAGCCAATCCGGAGTTTCGCATCTGCTGGAGCCGGTCCTGCAGCTGGTCTGGAGCGACAGCACCGGTGAAAACATCGCCGATGAGGACAGCCGCTTGGTTGAATTTGACGAGGGCAACCTGTATTCACTGTCGCGGTTCCCCGGTGCGGACCGTTATGAGCGTGGCGCCCGGGTTAATCTGGGCCTGACCTGGACCCGCTATGATCCGAAGGGCTGGTCACTGGGGCTGACGGTCGGGCGCATTTTACGGCTGCGCGATTTGGGCCAGTTCAACGCCAGCACCGGTCTGAGTGGCAGCACGTCTGATTGGTTAACATCCGTACAGTTGAAACTACCCAACAATCTGAACCTGACCAATCGCGCCATTTTTGACAATGATTTTTCGATGTCCAAAAACGAAACCCGCCTCACATGGCAAACTGCCAAATTAAAGATTGCCACCAGTTATCTCTGGATGGAGGCGGAACCCTATGAAGACCGCCTGATCGACACCTCAGAGTGGACCTTTGACACCAGCTACCAGATCAACACCAACTGGACCGGCAAAGCCGACTGGCGCTATGATTTTTTCAAAGGTGAACCCGCATATGCCGGACTCGGGCTGGAATATCGCAATGAATGCGTGAAGGTTGATCTTTCTCTCTCGCGCAGCTTCACTTCATCAGGTAGTCTTACCCCGACAACCACTTTCGGGTTCACAGTCTCGCTGACGGGGTTTGGATTGAACACCGCAGGGCGCGCCCGTAGTTGCCACACGTATAATTAGGAAGCCGACAGCTATGACCATAATGCGCTTTTTTGCCCGTTGCCTGACCCTTGCCTTTACAATGGTTTTTTCCGGCACACCGACGCTCGCCCAAAATCCGGCCCCAAACCAGTTTTCCGCGGCGATCCAGATCAATGATCAAATAGTCACCCATTACGAATTGGAGCAACGCAGTCGTTTTTTAACCCTGCTGCGCGCCCCTGGTGATCCGAGCAAAGAAGCCGTCAAAGCGCTGGTCAATGACCGGTTGCAAACCCAAGCCGCAAAAGCCGCCGGCATCACCCCAACCCAAGAAGAGGTCGCGGTTGGGATAGAAGAATTTGCCGCCCGCGCCAATCTGAGCCCCGAAAACTTCATCAAGGCTTTGGAGGCTGGTGGCGTATCCAGCGAAACATTCCGTGATTTTGTCGCCTCGGGGCTGGCATGGCGTACCATGGTCGGGGCCCGTTTTGGCCCGCGGGCCAGTGTTTCAGAGGCCGAGATTGACCGCGCCATTGCCCAAAGCAGTGAAAAAGGTGGATTGCGGGTTTTGCTCAATGAAATCATCCTGCCGGCCAACACCCCTGCCGCCACCGCCGCCAGTCAAACGCGCGCCGATAAAATCAGTAAAATCACCACAACCGCAGCATTTTCCGCCCAAGCGCGGCGCTATTCAGCCTCTGGGTCACGTGGCCGTGGTGGTCGCCTAGACTGGATGCCGCTTTCAAACCTGCCACCGCATATCCGCAGCCAAATTTTAACCCTAAGCCCCGGACAAGTGACCGCTCCAATTGCAATCACCAACGGGATTGTGTTGTTCCAGATGCGCGACATCGAAGAAACCTCCAGCCCCGAGCCAACAGATGTGGCCTTGGAATACGCCACGCTTTATATCGCCGGTGGCCACAGTGATCTCGCCCTAAAGGAAGCCCGCCGCATCAAAACACGCACCGACAGCTGTGATGATCTATACGGCGTCGTTAAAGATCTGCCCGAAGATCAGTTGCAAATTGAAACCCTACCGATTGCCCAAGTGCCCAGCGACATCGCCATTGAGCTGGCCAAGCTGGATCCTGGCGAAGTTTCGACGGCTCTGACCCGCTCAAATGGCCAAACCCTAATGTTTTTAATGCTCTGTGGCCGCACCGCCGAGTTGGGCGAGGATATCTCGCGCAACCAGATACGGGCCCAACTGCGGAGCCAGCGACTGCAATCTTATGCCGATGGCTATTTGGCTGATCTAAAAGCCGACGCCACCATCGTTTACCTCGGTGCTGTTTCCCCATGACGCAGGCTCCTATTGCGCTAACTTGTGGCGAACCCGCAGGGGTTGGCCCCGAATTGGCCCATAAGGCGTGGCAGACATTGGGCACGGATTTACCGTTCTTTTTAATCGGCGATGCGCGGCATTTGCCGTCCGGTATTTCGGTGATTGAAATCAGGGATCCAAGCGAGACAACGCAGGCTGCGCGCCACGGCTTGCCGCTATTATCGCACCCATTTGCCGCCACCGCCCAAGCCGGAGTTGCAACACCACAAAACGCTCAAGGCGTGATTGATGTAATCCGCCGTGGCGTTGATCTGGTGCAATCGGGGGCAGCAGCCGCACTTTGCACTGGCCCGATCCATAAGAAAGCGCTGCAAGACGGGGCCGGTTTCGGCTTTCCTGGCCACACAGAATTTCTGGCGCATCTGGCCGGTATCAAACAGGTGGTGATGATGCTGGCCTCAGAGCAGCTGCGGGTGGTGCCGGTGACCATTCACATCGCGCTGGCCGAGGTGCCAAAAGTGCTGACAGCAGAGCTATTGGCCGAGAACATCCGCATCACGCATGCCGCAATGCAGCGTGACTTTGGCATAAACACCCCCCGTATCGCCGTAGCAGGCTTGAACCCGCACGCTGGTGAAGGCGGGGCGATGGGGGCTGAGGAAATCGAAATGATCGCCCCGGTGCTGGAGCAGTTGCGTGGCGAGGGTTTGGATATTTCGGGGCCAATGTCGGCCGATACCATGTTCCATGCGCAGGCCCGAAAAGCCTATGATGTGGCGATCTGCATGTATCATGACCAAGCCCTGATCCCGATCAAAACCCTTGATTTTGACCGAGGTGTTAACGTGACCTTAGGCCTGCCGTTCATTCGGACATCGCCCGATCATGGCACCGCCTTTGACATTGCCGGACGTGGTATTGCCAACCCGAGCAGCCTGATTGAAGCGTTGAAAATGGCCGCGCGGATGGTGCGCAAACGGGCGGCTGAGTAACAAGATTTTGTGCCTCCGGCGGAGATATTTATGAAAAGAAGAAACAGTTGGATTCTGAATGATTGATAACCTGCCCCCTCTGCGCGAGGTGATCGCCAGCCATAATCTACTGCCGAAAAAATCTCTGGGGCAGAATTTTCTGCTCGATTTGAACCTAACCGCCAAGATTGCCCGAATGGCGGGAGATCTGTCCGGCTGCGATGTGCTGGAAATTGGCCCTGGCCCTGGCGGATTGACCCGTGGATTGCTGGCCGAGGGCGCGCGGCGTGTTTTGGCGGTGGAAAAAGATGCCCGTTGCCTGCCCGCGTTGGCCGAAATCGAGGCCGCTTACCCTGACCAGTTGAAAGTCATCAACGCCGACGCGCTGGAGCTGGATGTGTTGCAACACCTGACCCCACCGATCCGTGTGGTCGCCAACCTGCCCTATAATATTGGCACCGAACTGCTGGTGCGCTGGTTGACGCCGAAACAGTGGCCGCCCTATTGGGACAGCCTGACCCTAATGTTTCAAAGAGAGGTGGCGCTGCGGATCGTGGCGCAACCGGGCAACAAGGCATATGGGCGCCTCGCGATCCTTTCGCAATGGCGGTGTGATGTGCAAATGATAATGTCACTGCCCCCCGAGGCCTTTACCCCGCCGCCAAAAGTACATTCTGCGGTGGTACATGTGAAACGGCTAGAGCAGCCACGCTTTGAGGCTGATGCCAAGGTGCTAAACCGTGTGGTGGCGGCGGGTTTTAACCAGCGGCGCAAAATGTTGCGGGCCTCGTTAAAGGGGGTTGCACCGAATATCGAAAGCCTTCTGATCGCGGCGGGAATCAAGCCAACGGAGCGCGCCGAGCAAGTGTCGATCGAGGCGTTTTGCGCCTTGGCCCGCGAAGTTTCCACGGCGCAGAACGTCCTGAAATTAGGCTCCTAAAAAGCAAAAGCCCCGTCATAAATACGGGGCTTTGATAATGTGTTTTTTTGCGCAGATTGGTTCTGGCTGAATTCGGCCTGAATTATTCTGCGGCTTCCGATGCATCAGGTTTTTCTGACGTCTGCGGAGATGTGTCTGATGATTCAGCGGCCTGTTCCAGCGGGTTTACCTTTGGTTTACGGGTCCGTGTGCGTTTGCGCGGAGCCGGTTTGCTTTCGGGGGTGTCAACCAAACCACTGTTATCAGAGGCGGCATCAGAGGCCATTTCAGGTTGCGGTGCAGAAGCCGGATCAACAGCCTTCGCCTCGCCCTGATCGGCGCTTTGAGCCGAATTTCGTTCGGAATTACGCTCCTCAGCACGTGCCGCATCGCGGTCCTGACGCTCGGCCCGCTCCGAATCGCGCTGTTGTTGGCGCTCACGATTTTGGGCTTCGTGCTGCTCGCGCTTCACCTCAGCTTCGCGCATCGATTCCGCCAACATCCGCGTGTAATGCTCCGCATGTTGTTGGAAGTTTTCCGCCGCCACAGTGTCATTTGACAGGTGCGCATCACGCGCCAGTTGGTTGTATTTATCGATGATCTGCTGCGGCGTGCCACGCACTTTGCCTTCCGGACCGGAGCTGTCAAAGACGCGGTTTTGGTTGTTGCCGTTGTTGCCGTTGTTGCCGCTGCTCTGGCGACTGCGGTTTTTATTGCCCCGCGAACGTGTTTTAGATGATCTCATGATGTAATTGTATCCAGCCATAATGGGCTAATTCGCTTAACGTCACTGCCGCGCCTCTTGCGTGGGGTTATTCAAACCGGACCTTTACGATATATGGTTACTTGCAACGCCAGAACAATCTTAGTTCGTGTCATTGCATGTCCTTGGGTAGCAATTCTAACAGGGTAATGACAAGTAAAAATCAACAAACACCGCATAAATAGGCATGTTTTCACCATTAAGTCGCCGGATATGGCCAGAATGTTACGCTTATTGCCCCATCACCACCCGATCACGGCCATCAATGTCCTGCAAGCAGGTGATTCCATTAAATCCGGCCTGCGAGAACAGCGCCGTCACAGCCGCCGCCTGTGTCGGGCCGATTTCCACGATCAAACGCCCGCCCGCGGCCAGATAAGGCCGCGCTGTCGCGGTTATTTTCCGATATGCCGCCAGACCATCACCACCGGGGGTTAAGGCAATATTAGGCTCCCAATCGCGCACTTCGGGGGCCAGCGTCGCCATTTCGACCTGCGTTATATAAGGCGGGTTTGAGACGATCAGATCGAACTGTCCGGTGACATCTGTTAGCCAGTCCGATTGGGCAAAATCGCTGCGCGCCGTCAAATCAAGTGACATGGCATTGCCGCGCGCCACCGCGATCGCTGCGATGGAGCAATCCACACCCTGCCCCGTGGCTGCGGTGTTTTCGGCCAACAGCGTCAGCAGAATACAGCCGCTGCCGGTGCCCAGATCGAGCACGGTTTCAAATGGTTTTTCCAGCGCCACCAGCACCAAGGTTTCGGTATCAGGGCGCGGGTCCAACACATCGGCGGTGACGTTGAAAGACCTGCCGTAAAAATTTCGCTGGCCAATGATTTGCGACACCGGCTGGCGCAAAATTCGAGCCTGAATGGATTTTTCATAAGCGGTTTGTGCCGCCACCGGCATCTGATCGGGCAAAACCAGCGTCAGGCGGCTGCGCTCGATGTTAAGGGCTGCGGCCAGCAAAATGCGGGCGTCATTGGCGGCATCCGGCACATCAGATTTTCTCAAACGCGGCACCGCACCAGCCAGCGCCTGCGCGATTGTACCGACCAGCGCCTGAGCGATTGTCATGTTTCCATTTCGGCCAGCAATGTCGCCTGTGCATCCGCCGTCAGCGCATCAATCAGCTCGTCCAGATCGCCCTGCATCACCGCATCCAACTTATAGAGTGTCAGGTTGATGCGGTGATCCGAAACCCGCCCTTGCGGGAAATTATAGGTGCGAATGCGCTCGGAACGATCGCCGGATCCCACTTGGCTTTTGCGGGTCGCAGAACGCTCGTCATCAACCCGTTTACGCTCCAGATCATAAAGCCTGGTTTTCAAAACCTGCATGGCAATCTCGCGGTTGCGGTGCTGGGATTTTTCGGCGCTGACCACGATCATTCCGGTTGGAAGATGCACAATCCGCACCGCACTGTCCGTGGTGTTGACGTGCTGGCCACCCGCCCCTGAAGCTCGCATGGTATCAATCCGTAAGTCCTTGGCATCAATCTGAATATCGACATCTTCTGCCTCGGGAAGCACCGCCACGGTGGCAGCAGATGTATGCACCCGACCACCAGATTCGGTGGTTGGAACCCGCTGCACACGGTGCACGCCAGACTCGTATTTCAACCGTGCAAACACACCGGCACCAACCACATGCGCGATCACCTCTTTGATGCCGCCAAGCTCGGTGATGCTTTGGCTGATAATCTCGAATTTCCAACCCTGATCCTCGGCGTAGCGCTGATACATCCGCAGCAGATCTGCCGCAAACAACGCCGCCTCATCACCACCGGTGCCGGGGCGAATTTCGATCATTGCGGGACGCGCATCGGCCGCATCTTTGGGCAAAAGCGCCAGTTGCAACGCATCCTCGGCCAGCGGCAGACGTTTGCGCAATTCGGGCAGCTCTTCCTCGGCCAATTCCTTCATTTCAGGGTCAGCCAGCATCGATTCGGCTTCTTCCAGATCATCCAGCAAGCGGCGGTACTCGGCGACTTGCTCGACCACCGGCCTCAGCTCGGAATATTCCCGCGCCAAGGTGGCAATGTCAGCGCCAACATCGCCTTGGGCCATCTGCGCCTCGAGGAACTCAAAACGCTGGGTGATTTGCATAAGTTTTTCTAAGGGAACCATGGCCATGGTCTTGCCCGTCAGCTGCGATCAGGTCAAGGGGCGGATGCGTGATATCGCGGGGTTATGGCAAAATTTTCCCTTATTGTGCTGGTTTTCATCGCCCCTAACTGTGCTTTGATCCTGGCCGTTTACGGATCTCGTTAAATATGCCGATGCGCCGAGAACCAAATGTAGGCGGCATCTTCGCGGGTACTAATCGATCGGCTGCAACGCCTTAAGCCATGCGCTGATCCGCGTGCGGTTTACGCCAAAATCTGATTCCCCAAACCGCAAGCGGCCATAGATCGTCACGCGGCTGCCTTGGTCGTTGGCAACGACATGCACTGTGGTGTAATCAGGAAAGCCGAAAACCAGACTGCGGGTGACATAGGTGATCATGCCCTCCTCAACACTGCCAGCCAGAATTCGGGTACGTTTACTTGCCAGTGCAACCTCGTTTAAACGATCCAGAATAGCGGCAGAAGGCGCCTGAAACCGCTTTGAAAACAAAGCGCTGCCCGGTTTTACCATCGGCTGATCCAGTACAGAACCACTGTCCGGCACCACATGCACCGCCACGATATTATGCGGTGCGATGCGGATATAAATCAGCCCGGATGCCACAATCAGCAGCAGCATCCAGCCGGTATTTATCATGAATTTCACAATCATCGGTACTTTACGCCTGGCAGAATTGACCGCATTTCAAACATCAGATTTGCTCCGGTTAGCGCGGTGTTACCGCTGGTATCATAGGGGGCGAGACCTCGACCAGATCATTGCCACCAATTGGTTTATTTGTCACGTTTCTCTCTGTTTCGCGCTCGCTTGTTCCAGGCCCAAAGACACATCAATTCGGTCGCCACATGGGCGCCGGCAATCGCGGTGGCACCACTGGTGTCAAATGGCGGTGAAACCTCGACAATATCGCCGCCAACCATGTTAATACCGGCCAAATCGCGCAGTATAATCGAGGCCTGCGCTGAGGTTAGCCCGCCCCAAACCGGCGTTCCAGTGCCCGGCGCAAAGGCCGGATCCAAGCAATCAATATCAAAGGTCAGATAGGTTTGATGGTCTTTCAAGATCGCCTTAATCTTCTGTGCGGTGGCCACAGGCCCAATCAAATGCACCTCGCGCGCATCAATAATATGCACCCCCAGCGTGTCGTCGTTGGTGGTGCGAATGCCAACCTGAACCGAGCATTGCGGATCAATCAGACCCTCCTTGACCGCCTTATAAAACATGGTGCCATGATCAACACGGTCCATGTCATCATCAGGCCATGTGTCGGTGTGGGCATCAAATTGCAGCAGTGATAATGGCCCGAACTTCGCCGCATAAGCCCGTAGTATTGGAAAGGAAATATAGTGATCACCCCCAAGGCAAAGCGAGGCAGCGCCGGCCTCCAGAATGCCGGTGATATGCGCGGTCAAGGCGGCAGGAAAGGCCGGAATATTGGCATAATCAAAGGCAAAATCGCCGTAATCCACCACATTAAAATCGCTGATCGGATCAATATCCCAGCCATAAGGCGCATCGGGCGCTTGCAAGCTCGAGGCCTCGCGGATCGCCCGTGGCCCCAGCCGTGTACCAGGCCGATTGGTCACGGCCTGATCAAACGGAATACCGGTAACGGCCAGATCAACGCCGGATAAATCTTTGGTGTAAGTCCGGCGCAAAAACGATGTCACCCCGCCAAAGGTGTTCTCATAGGACGCCCCTTTATACCCCTTGCGGGTGATCGCGGTGTCGACCTCGTTTTTCGCGTCTTCCAGTGCCATATCTTATCCTTTCAGCGGTTGACGCGTTTCCACCATGCGGGCAAAAAACGACGCCCCGACCGGCGAGATTTCATCGTTGAAATCATAGCTGGTATTGTGAACCCCAGGCCCGTCACCTTGGCCCAAAAACAGATAGGCACCGGGGCGTTGATCCAACATATAGGAGAAATCCTCGGCCCCCATTTCGGGCAATTGATCAGCGACCACATTGGCCTCCCCCGCCACATCAGCGGCCACAGCGGCGGCAATCGCCACCTTATCAGCATTGTTGATCGTGGCCGGATAACCGATATTATAGGTCAGATCGACGGTGACATCATAGCTCTCGGCCACCCCACGGCAAATCGCTGTCAACCGCCGTTTGACCATCTCCTGCACACCGGTTTCAAAGGTCCGCACAGTGCCACCAACAAAGGCGACCTCGGGGATGATATTATCGGCGCTTCCCGTGTGGATTTGGGTCACCGAAACCACCAGTTCCTTGCGGGTGTCCAGATTGCGACTGACGATGGTTTGCAGCGCCGTGGCCACCGCCACCGCCGCCACCACAGGGTCTCGGGTGTCTTGCGGATAGGCCCCATGCCCGCCCAAACCCTTGATATTAATCTCAAAATCATCTACCGCCGCCATGATCGGCCCCGGTGTGGTGGAAAATGATCCCAGCGGCAGATCGGGCATATTGTGCAGCGCGTACACCTCATTGATGTTGAAACGCTCCATAATCCCCGCATGGCACATCACCTCGGCACCGCCGCCCATCTCTTCGGCAGGCTGAAAAATCAGCGCCACCCGGCCGCTAAAATTGCGGGTTTCGGCCAGATACCGCGCCGCCCCCAGCAACATAGTGGTGTGACCATCATGACCACAGGCGTGCATCTTATTCGCAACAGTTGAGGCATACTCCAGTCCGGTTTCCTCAGGCATCGGCAGCGCATCCATATCGGCGCGCAAGCCAATCGTTGGCCCATCGCCTTGCCCATTAATAATCGCTACCAAACCGGTGGTGGCAATGCCCTCATGCACCTCATCCACGCCAAATTCGCGCAGCCGCGCGGCGACAAACGCCGCAGTTTCATGACACTCAAAGCCCAGTTCAGGATGCTGGTGCAAATGCCGCCGCCACCCCTGCATATCTTTGGCAAATTCAGCGATACGATTGACGATTGGCATTTGATGGACTCCTGAGCAGACATGGTGTGTAACTAGCCTCACCTTTTCCCAGATTTGGCGACAGCGCAATGAGCAATAGCACAGACAGTAACAATGACCTGATAAATGACCCCGATGGCGGCATGCCGCGCTTGCTGGAAATCATGCGGCGTTTGCGGGATCCTGAAACGGGTTGCCCGTGGGATATTGAGCAGAATTTCGCCAGCATTGCGCCCTACACCATCGAGGAAGCCTATGAGGTTGCCGACGCGATTGAGCGCGGTGATATGGCCGATCTGGAGGGGGAGCTAGGGGATTTGCTGCTGCAAACCGTCTATCATACCGCGATCGGCGAGGAAGCCGGGCATTTCACCTTTGATACGGTCACCCGCGCGATTTCCGATAAAATGGTGGCACGGCATCCGCATGTATTTGGTGATGAAAGCCGCGATAAATCCGCCGAACAACAGACCGCCGATTGGGAGGCTGTCAAGGCCGCTGAACGCGCCGGCAAGGCCAAACCTGGCACGCTGGACGGGGTCGCCGTTGGCCTGCCAGCCCTGCTACGGGCAATGAAACTGCAAAAACGTGCGGCGCGGGTTGGGTTCGATTGGCCCTCCACCGATCAAGTTCTGGACAAAATCATCGAGGAATCCCGCGAGCTGGTCGAGGCCCGCGACACCCTGAGCCAAACCGAGGTCGAGGAAGAATTCGGCGACCTAATGTTCGTGATGGCCAACCTTGGTCGCCACCTAAACCTAGACCCCGAAGCCGCCCTGCGCGCCGCCAACGCCAAATTCATCCGCCGTTTTGAGGCGGTCGAGGTCAAACTGGCCGATCTGGGCAAAACCCCTGCCCAAAGCGATTTGGCCGAGATGGATGCCCTGTGGAATGTAGTGAAAACCGAAGAATAACCCAACCGGTTTCTTTTTCGTTAAATATCCCTGCGCGGAGCGCATTAATACCTTTGCGCCGAGCGCATAAAATAACCTTAGCCTTTTAATCAGGTATTGACCTGACTATTTTTGTCAGGTTTAAGCCCCCTCATGGAAACTTATAGGAACCTGAGTTCATGATCACTAAATTCCGCACAATTTTACTCGCAACAGCCGCCTTCGCCATTGCAGCCCCCGCCTTCGCCCAAGAGGTTAACGTATACTCTTACCGTCAGCCTGAGCTGATCCAGCCGTTGATGGACAAATTCACCGAAGAAACCGGCATCACCGTCAACATCGCCTTCCTGAAAAAAGGCATGATCGAAAAACTCGACGCTGAAGGCGACCGCACCCCAGCCGATCTGATCTTCACCGTCGATATCTCGCGCCTGAATGGTGTGGTTGAGGCCGGTCACACCCAGTCCGTGACCTCCGATATTCTGACCGCCAACATCCCATCCGATCTGCGTGATCCGGCTGGTGAATGGTTTGGCCTGACCACCCGCGCCCGCGTTGTGTTCGCCTCAAAAACCCGCGCCGCGGATGCGCCTGTCACTTATAACGAGCTGGCCGACCCTAAATGGAAGGGCCGCATTTGCACCCGTTCCGGCACCCACGCCTACACCGTTGCGCTGGTTTCTGCCGCGATCAGCCACATGGGCGAAGCCGATGCCCAGATCTGGCTGCAAGGCGTCAAAGACAATCTGGCCCGCAAACCCCAAGGCAATGACCGCGCACAAGTCAAAGCTGTATGGGCTGGCGAATGCGACATCGCGCTTGGCAACACTTACTACATGGGAAAAATGGTCAACAACCCTGACCAAGTCGCATGGGCCGACAGCGTAAACGTTGTGTTCCCGATCTTTGAAGGCGGCGGCACCCACGTCAATGTTTCTGGCATGGCGCTGACCAAATTCGCCCCACACAAAGAAGACGCCATCAAGTTGATGGAATTTCTGGCCTCTCCTGCCGCGCAAACCATCTATGCCGAGCAAAACTACGAGTACCCAGTTGCCCCCGGCACCAAAGCTTCCGAGCTGGTTCAAAGCTGGGGCACATTCACACCGGATGACGTCAACCTGATGGACATCGCCAAGCTGCGCCCAACCGCGCTGAAAATCATCGAAGACGTTGATTTCGACAGCTAAGGCCACAAACTAAAAATCGAGCAGTTAAACCCCGTTTGCAGCACATGCAGACGGGGTTTTCTTATGCTGGACACAGCGATCAAGGGGCGTCATACCTAGCGCTTCAAAACGGAGAGCGACATGACAAATTCACCGCGTAAAATCATCATCGACACAGACCCCGGCCAAGACGACGCGGTTGCCATTTTGCTGGCGCTGGCCTGCCCTAAGGACATCGAGGTGATCGGCATCACCTGTGTTGCGGGCAATGTGCCGCTGCCGCTGACCCATAAAAACGCCCGCATTATTTGCGAGCTGGCTGGCCGCACCGACATTCCGGTTTACGCGGGCTGTGATCGCCCACTGGCCCACACGCTGGTCACCGCCGAACATGTGCATGGAAAATCTGGCCTTGATGGTCCTGACCTGCCCGATCCCACGATGCAACTGAGTGACGGCCACGCGGTGGATTACATCATCGAGACCCTGCGCCGTGAGCCGGCTGGCACCATCACCCTGTGCCCGCTTGGCCCGCTGACCAACATCGCCACCGCCTTTCAAAAAGCACCAGATATTGCCGAAAAAGTCCAAGAGATTATCCTGATGGGCGGCGCTTATTTTGAGGTTGGCAACATCACCCCTGCGGCTGAGTTCAACATCTATGTCGATCCAGAAGCCGCTGATATTGTGTTTAAATCCGGCGCACCGATTGTGGTTATGCCACTTGATGTGACCCACAAAGCGCTGGTCACAAAGGCCCGCAATGACGCGTTTCGCGCCATCGGCACCCCCGTCGGCATTGCCATTGCGCAGATGACCGAATTCTTTGAGCGCTTTGACAAGGATAAATACGGCTCCGAAGGCGCGCCGCTGCATGACCCCTGCGTCACCGCCTATCTGATCCAGCCCGACCTGTTCAAAGGCCGCTTTGTGAATGTGGAAATCGAAACCAAGTCTGATCTGACCCGCGGCATGACCGTCGCCGACTGGTGGAATGTGACCGGCCGTACCGCCAACGCCTTGTTCATCGGCGACCTTGATTCAGATGGTTTTTTCGATCTGCTGACAACGCGTCTTTCGCGGCTTTAGCCCCCACAGGCTGCGCGGTTTTGAGCGCAGCCTGCAAACCTCTATCGCCGAAGGCTTGGCCAGCTGCTACTGCTTGGCCCAGTGAATTAGGAGAACAACAATGAGCGCCGCCCTGCATTTGGCCAAACCCGAAGATCTGCCACGCCTGCAAGCATTGGTGGCGGCATTTCATGCCCATGAGGGCATTGAACAAGCCGATGCGGCGCGCGCAAAATCCCTGATGCCGCTGCTGCAAGGCTCACCGCACGGCGCGGCGTATCTGGTTGGGCCACGGCGCGGTCCGGTTGGCTACATCATTGTTTCCTTTGGCTATTCGGTGAGAATGGGCGGCATTGCCGGTTTCATCGACGAATTTTACATCCGCGAGAATGTGCGCGGACGCGGCATGGGCGGCGAAGTGTTGCGCGCCCTGATCCCAGCGCTGGCCGAATATGGCGTGGTGGCGTTGAACCTGGAAATTGGCCACGACAATGCCAGTGCAGCGCGGCTTTACAGCCGCCTTGGGTTTGAGGCCCGCGAAAACCACCACCTGATGACATTGAGGATGTAGCGATGGTAAATATTCCGTTTGATAATTCCTATGCGCGTCTGCCAGATGATTTTTTCAGCCGTATTTCGCCCTCTCCAGTGACGGCACCGAAACTTGTGGCCTTAAATGAAACGCTGGCCAAAAACTTGGGTCTTGATGTCACAGAATTGCAATCCGCCGCCGGTGTCGCGGTGCTGTCAGGCAGTGCCGCGCCTGAAGGTTCCGATCCGATCGCGCAGGCCTATTCCGGTCATCAGTTTGGCGGGTTTTCTCCGCAGCTTGGGGATGGGCGCGCCATGTTGTTGGGCGAGGTGATTGATGCTGATGGCATCCGCCAGGATTTCCAGTTGAAAGGCTCTGGCCGCACGCCCTATTCGCGTGGCGGTGACGGGCGCGCATGGCTGGGTCCGGTGTTGCGCGAATATATCGTGTCCGAGGCGATGGCGGCGCTGAACATCCCGACCACGCGGGCTTTGGCGGCGGTCACAACGGGCCAAGACGTGATGCGCGAAACCCCGTTGCCGGGGGCGGTTCTGACACGGATCGCCACCAGTCACATTCGGGTTGGCACCTTTCAATATTTTGCCGCCCGTCGCGATGTTGACGCCCTGAAAATCCTGACCGATTACACCATCGCCCGCCATTTTCCGCAGGCCGAAGGCGCGATTGGACTGTTTGGGGCTGTGGTCACGGCCCAAGCCGAGCTGATCGCCGGTTGGATGGCTGTTGGCTTTATTCACGGGGTGATGAACACCGACAATACCCATGTTGGCGGCATCACGATTGACTACGGTCCCTGTGCGTTCATGGACATCTACCACCCTGATCGGCTGTATTCCTCGATCGACCGAAATGGGCGTTATGCCTACGGACAGCAACCCGAAATCATCGTCTGGAATCTGGCGCAACTGGCCACCAGCCTGATCCCGTTGATGGGCGATGACGCCGATGCGGCGGTGCTGCAAGCCACCGATATTTTGCACAGCTTTGCCGATCAGTTTCGCGCCGCTTGGCTGCTGAAATTCCGCGCCAAATTAGGGTTGACGCAAGCGCTGGATGGCGATGAAGCCTTAATCAATGATCTGCTGGTCCGCATGGCAGCGCAGAATGCCGACTTCACCAACACATTCCGCGCTCTTTCGGATGGCACTGCGCGCGCTCAGTTCGCTGATCCTGCGGTGTTTGATACGTGGAACACGGCTTGGCAAACGCGTTTGGCGCAAGACGACAGCACAACGCAAGAACAGCAAGCCCTGATCCGCGCCACATCCCCTGCCCTGATCCCGCGCAATCACCGTGTCGAGCAGATGATCCAAGCCGCCGTGGCTGGAGATTACGCCCCGTTCCATCGGCTGAATGCCGCCTTGGCAAATCCGTTTGAGGATGCCGGTCAATACGATGATCTAAAGCGCCCGCCAACCAATGACGAGGAAGTCACCCAGACGTTTTGTGGCACTTAATCCTTTTTGCGCCGAAACAGCCGCCGGTTTTTGGCGACAAATTCGCTGATCATTCCAGACAGCCCATGACGGCTGCGCCCCTTTAAATAGCCATAGCCCGAGGCCGCCCCAACACCCGCGCCGAGGATATCAACGATCAAATCCCACATCGTGTCGATCAGGCCGGATTTCTGCATGCTCATGCCGAATGTCTGATCCATCGCAAATTCGAACACCTCCCAGAGCGTGCCGATGGTGATGGCAATGCAAAAGGCGATCAGCGCCAGCGCCCAGTGCGGGGCGGCGTATTTGTCGCCCTCAAACAGGATGAACACAAAGATGAACCCGATCAGCCCGAACCCCATCGCTGATCCCGCGTGCAGCAGCGCGTCCCACCACCAGTATTTCTCATAAAAGTTAAAGGCCTCGCCCAGATAGACGGTGCCGAAAATGAACAGCACGATACCGGCGAAAAAATGCACCGGCAGCTGAATATCAAAGCGATCAGCAAAGACCGCCGGTGCCAGCGACAGCAGCATTGTGACCAGTGCGATAAAACCCAGCGAATAATGCCCGTTAAACAGCGACAGCACCAATTCCAACGCCAAAACGGCCCAGATCAGGTAGACCACATAGCTTTGGCCGCTGAGTTTGATGCGAAATTTCATAGCCAAGAGATAGCGATGATATTGCCGCTGTTCAATTGCCTAAACGCAGGGCTATAAATCGACATGCAACACCACCTTCGCCTTGGATCCTACAACATGCGAAAATGCGTCGGGCTGGACCGTCGGCGCAGCCCGTTTCGCAATCTTGAGGTGATCAACAGCATCGGTGCCGATATTGTGGCGCTGCAAGAGGCGGATCGCAGATTGGGCAAACGCCCTGCCGCCCTGCCCCGCGAAATGGTCACATCTTACAGCGATTTCACCCCGATTGATCTGGATGAAACCGGTGTGTCGCTGGGCTGGCATGGCAATGCGATCTTGGTGCGAAATGGGCTGGAGGTGTCGGGCATTCAGCGCCTGAGCCTGCCCGGTCTTGAGCCACGAGGTGCGGTGATTGCCGACATCGGTCCGCTGCGGTTTGTGGCGGTGCATCTGGGGCTGATCCGGCGCTATCGTTTGTTCCAAATGAAGGCGATTATCGCTGCACTTGAGGTATTGCCCCCAAAGCCCACCGTTATCGCCGGTGATTTCAATGAATGGTCTGCGAGCCGTGGCATGGAGCCGTTGAAGGCACATTTTACCGTCCACAGCCCCGGTCTGTCGTTTCATGCCGCACGGCCAGTGGCCGCGCTGGATCGTTTTGTGATCAGCCAAGATGTGCATCTGAAAACCGCTGGCGTGGTGCAAACGCCGCTGGCCAAACGCGCCTCGGATCATCTGCCGGTTTGGGCAGATGTGATGTTGGGATAATTGCCAGTTGATCAGAACAATACGGTTCAATGAAGGTGCATGCCTGTTGTAAGTTCCAATTTACCCAGTGTCTGTGTTAGGGAATAAGGAGCTGGAAAAACAGGGATGCTACAGATGACACTTTTACAAATTGCCTCGCTACTGATCGTGCTGGCGGGGGCCTTTGGCGCCATCAATTATCTGTTTTTAAAACTGCCCTCTTCGATCGGGATTTTGATCGTGGCATTCCTTGCGTCCCTAGGCGTTATGGCGGTGGATTATATGGTGCCCGAATGGGGCATGGCGGATGCGGTGCGTGTGCAAGTCAAAGATTTGGAGTTCTCGAACGCATTGCTTGAGGGCATGTTGGGCCTGTTGCTATTTGCCGGCGCGTTGCATGTAAAGCTGGCGGATCTGAAGCGCGAATGGGCCGTGGTGGCCTTGATGGCAACGCTGGGCATTGCGTTATCGACGGCAATTATCGGCATTGGGTTCAGCTGGTTGACCGGCATGCCATTGCTGGCTGCTTTGGTGTTTGGCGCGCTGGCATCCCCGACCGATCCGGTCGCGGTGCTGGGAGTGTTGCGGGCTGCAAACCTAAAGAAATCAATGGAAACCAAGATCGCCGGCGAAAGCCTGTTCAACGATGGCGTCGCCTATGTGGTGTTCCTGATACTGGTCGGATTGGCGTTTTCATCCGGCAACAACGACCATGCCATGACCTTCGTTGGCGCGCTCAGCCTATTCGGCCAAGAGGCCATTGGCGGCGCGGTTCTGGGCGGCGTTTTAGGCTGGTTAACCTTCCGCGTCATGCGGTTGATTGATGATTATTCGCTTGAGGTTCTAATCACGTTAGGTTTGGCGTTTGGCGGCTATGAATTGGCAGTTTATCTGCATGTCTCGGCTCCGATTATGGCGGTGGTTTCAGGGTTGTTCATTGGCGAAGTCGGCATGAAGCACGGCATGTCTGAGGAAACCCGGAAATACGTCAATGCGTTCTGGAAATTGATTGACGAAATTCTCAATGCCGTGCTGTTCCTGATGATCGGCTTTGAGGTGTTCGCGGTGGCCTTTACCGATGATGCGATCATCGCAGGCATCGGCGCGATTGGTCTGTCGTTGTTGGGCCGATTGGTGGCGGTGGCGGTGCCGGTGATGCTGCTGCGCCCGTTTCGCGAATTTTCAAAAGGCGTGATCCCGATCATGACATGGGGCGGCCTGAAGGGCGGCATTTCGGTCGCGCTGGCCCTGTCGCTGCCTGACAGTGAATACAAAGCAGTGATTTTGGCAGCGACCTATATTTTGGTGATGTTCTCGATCATCGTCCAAGGCCTAACCGTGGCCCCATTGGCCAAACGGGTCGGGCGCGAGCCGGAGTTGATGTAGGGGCATGAATTATGGCATGCGCTTTTGAGCTAATAGCAGGTTAGATTCTATGCCATATAGATTTTGTCTCCTTAAATGTAACCGAAGAATATTATGAGTCTCATGGGTACACTGGCAAAAGTTGCCATCGGCATGGCCCTATCAAAGGGTGTGAGCAGCCTGAGCAACAAGGGGCGCTCAAACGCGGGCGGCGGCGCGCAATCAAGTGGGCAATCAGGCGGGCTTGAGGCCATGCTCGAATCCCTGCTTGGTGGCGGACAGAAATCCACTCGCAACAGTGGTGGTCTGGGCGGTTTGGGCGGTCTTCTGGGCGGCGGAGCGGCAGCCATTGCAGCACCGGCACCAGCCAGTACCGATTTGAAAAACAGCTTTGGGGCCAAATTCAACCAAGCCTTGAGCAATGCTGGCGAGCCGGAAATTGCTTCGACACAACAACAGGAAATGGCCGCGGGGTTGATGCTACGCACAATGATCCAAGCCGCCAAATCCGATGGCAAAATTGACGATTCAGAGCGCCAGAAACTGCTGGGCAAGCTGGGCGATATTTCCTCGCAGGAACGTGATTTTGTCAACGCTGAGCTGGCCGCCGAGATTGATGTTGATGGGTTGGCACGGCAAGTTCCAAACGGCATGGAAGCGCAGGTTTACACGATGTCAATCATGGGCATTGATCTGGACAACCAGACCGAAGCCCAATACCTGCATGAGCTGGGCATTGAGCCACGCAGCGTCAATCACACCCACGAACAGCTGAGCGTGCCGACGATTTACAGCTAGAGTAAACACCTAGCCCCTGATCAACGGATTGGGGGCGCACACATCGATCCGGAGAGCAGAATGCCTGTGACAATTATCGCCAAATGTGAGCGCTCCGGCCTGCGCATGACCGAACAGCGCCGAGTGATTGCCACTGTGCTGCAAGACGCGCATGACCACCCTGATGTCGAGGAATTATACGCCCGCGCCAGCGCGATTGATGCACGGATTTCGATCGCAACAGTGTATCGCAGTGTCAAACTGTTTGAGGAAGCTGGCATTCTGGACAAGCACGAATTTGGCGATGGCCGTGCGCGTTATGAGGCCGCGGATCGCGATCATCATGACCATTTAATTGATATGAATTCAGGCGAGGTGATTGAATTTTGTGACCCCGAAATCGAGGCATTACAGGAAAAAATCGCTGCCAAGCTGGGTTACACCCTGAAGGGGCACCGACTGGAACTTTATGGCGTGCCGATCAAAAAATGAGCTCGTATAATTCAAGCGAAAACCTGCGCGGAATTATTTTGATGGTCTTCGCGATGGCCGGTTTCACCATTGCCGACAGCTTTGTTAAATCCGCAGCCCGTGATTTACCTGTTGGCCAGATTTTAGCTATAATCGGCACCTTGGGCGGGTCGGTTTTGCCCTGATCTGCCGCGCACAAGGGCATCGGGTTTTCAGCCGCGATTTTTTCTTGCGTCCTGTTCTGCTGCGCAACATCAGTGAAATCTGGGGCACGGTTTGCTATGTCACCGCCCTTTCAAAAATTGATCTGTCGACCGCCTCGGCCATCATTCAGGCCACGCCGCTGGCAGTGACCCTGGGGGCGGTATTTTTGCTGGGTGAAAAGGTCCATTGGCGGCGCTGGAGCGCCATCTTGGTCGGATTAATCGGCGTGCTGATCATCCTGCGCCCCGGTGGCAGCAGCTTTGATCCGGCTTCAATGTGGGCGGTGGCCGGCATGTTCGGGCTGGCACTGCGAGATCTGGCAACGAGGATGATTCCGAAACAAATGCCCACAGTGCGAATTTCAACCTATGGTATGGCCATGCTGCTGCCCGCAGGCCTGATGCTGATGATTTTGGGCCAACACCACAGCAAATGAGCCTGCTGAACTGGGGGAAAATCATTGGTTTGGTAATGGTTTCAGTGACGGGGTATTGGGCGATCACTGCCGCGATGCGGGTAGGCGATGTTTCGGTGATTGCGCCGTTTCGCTATTCACGGATTTTATTTGCGCTGGTGGTTGGGGCCATCGTGTTTGGCGAGCGCCCTGACGCATGGACATTAATCGGGGTCGCCATCACCATTGTGGCCGGCCTGTACGCATTCTTGCGCGAGCGTCGTGTAACCTGAATATTGCCTCCAGACAAACCAGGCGGCTTTGCTTCTGATGCTGGCGTGCCGTTGTTTTTGATCTTGCCAGAATTGTCCCCTTTCATTGGCTCGACATGCACAGTAAAACAGGCCCAACCAGTATGCATCGCCACTCCACATCATATAAGGACATCCCCATGAGCATCATCATCGACATCTTCGCCCGCGAAATTCTGGACAGCCGTGGCAACCCCACTGTCGAGGTCGACGTGATCTTGGAAGACGGCACAATGGGCCGCGCGGCAGTGCCTTCTGGTGCCTCGACCGGCGCCTATGAGGCGGCTGAAAAACGCGACGGCGACATGTCACGCTATATGGGCAAGGGTGTTCTGGAGGCGGTGGCCTCGGTCAACGGTGAAATCGCCGAAGAATTGATCGGCATGGACAGCGGCGAGCAAGAAGCCATTGATGCGATCATGTGCGAGCTGGATGGCACCCCGAACAAATCGCGCCTTGGGGCCAATGCAATTTTAGGCGTCTCGCTGGCGGTGGCCAAAGCCGCTGCTGACGATGCTGCACAACCGCTGTTTCGCTATGTTGGCGGCACCTCCGCGCGGGTGTTGCCCGTGCCGATGATGAACATCATCAATGGCGGCGAACATGCCGACAACCCGATCGACATTCAAGAATTCATGATCATGCCGGTGTCGGCCACCAACATCCGCGAAGCGATCCGGATGGGCGCCGAAGTGTTCCACACCCTGAAGGCCGAATTGTCTACAGCGGGCCTTTCGATCAGCATTGGTGATGAGGGTGGCTTTGCCCCGAACCTGTCATCAAGCCGCGTGGCGCTGGATTTCATTCTGAAGTCGATTGAAAAGGCTGGCTATAAGCCCGGTGAAGACATCTATCTGGCGCTGGATTGTGCGGCCACCGAATACTATGTCGATGGCAAATACGAGATGAAGGGCGAAGGCAAATCGCTGACATCTGCGGAAAATGTTGCCTATCTGGCAGCGCTGGTCGCGGACTATCCGATCATCAGCATCGAGGATGGCATGTCCGAGGATGACTGGGATGGCTGGGTCGCATTGACCGCTGAACTGGGGGATAAAATCCAGCTGGTTGGCGATGATCTGTTCGTCACCAACCCTGAGCGGATCGCCATTGGGATTGAGAAGAAAGCAGCCAACTCATTGCTGGTAAAAGTCAATCAAATCGGCACCTTATCAGAGACTCTTAAAGCAGTAGATATGGCGCACCGCGCGGGCATGACCTGCGTGATGTCGCACAGATCTGGCGAAACCGAAGACGCCACCATCGCCGATTTGGCGGTCGCCACCAACTGTGGTCAAATCAAAACCGGCTCGCTGTCACGCTCGGACCGGTTGGCGAAATACAACCAGCTGATCCGCATCGAGGAAATGCTGGGCGAAACCGCTGAATACGCTGGTCGCTCAGTTCTGAAATAAGCTTATTGCGGGGGGCGACTGCATTCGCCTCCCGTCCTGCCCCTATATATAAGGACATGACCATGCTGAAAAACATTGCCCTTTTTCTGTTGGATCGTGCCGAAAAACGGCTGGGGGTGGCGCTGGATTATGTCCGCCAGATTGCCAAAACCGACATCAAACTTTTGACGAGGTATAACCGGATTTTCGGGGTGATTGATCCGCGCAATACCCTGTCCGCCTGCCTATCACACCGCCCGCATCCGCGCCGCATTGGCCGCCGATTGTGGCACTTGCGTGCAGGCCGAGCTGAATTTGGCGCGTAAATCCCGCCTAAAACCCGCTCTGATCGAAACCATTTTACACGGCACCCTAACGGACCCTGCCCTGATCGCTGTGATGCAGCTGACGGATGCCGTTGTCGCCAAACGCTGTGATGCCCCCGCCGCCCGCGAGGTTATTTTGGGCAAATGGGGTGATGCGGGGTTAATTGAGCTGGCACTAGTGATAAACGGGGCAGCGATGTTGCCCGGAATCAAACGCGCTATGGACTGTGCCACGGCGTGCGATATTTCCTTGATGAAACCTACCGCGAAGTAATTTACCATTGGAAACAACGCCATGACCACCGCTGACGCCATGATCAAACAACTGGATCTGACCCCGCACCCCGAAGGCGGCTGGTATCGCCAGACTTGGATTGCCGATGCTGAGGACGGCAATCGCCCCGCTGGCACCTGCATCTACTTTCTGCTGAAAGCGGGCGAATCCAGCCGTTGGCACCGTGTCGATGCGGTGGAAATCTGGCATTATTACGCCGGTGCGCCGTTGATCCTGAGCATGGCTGAAACCGAGGCAGGCCCTGCGCGTGATCTGCGCTTGGGACCAGATTTGACGGCAGGCGAAGCCCCACAATTGATCGTGCCACCCCATCATTGGCAAGCTGCGCGCAGCACCGGCGACTACACGCTGGTGGGTTGCACCGTCTCGCCTGCCTTTCAGTTCGACGGATTCGAGATGATGCCGCAAGGCGTTGAAATTCCTTACGCTTAAATCGCCGCACCGGATGGCCGACTGATCTTGCCACCGCCCACCGGTGCCGCCACCCCCGTGGTTGACGGGGCCGATGTGGCCATGCCGCGCACCACTCGCACCGCCAGATAAGCAAAGGCCTGTGCCTCAAGCATATCACCATCCAGTCCCACAGACTCAATCGGCAACACCGGACAGTCCAGCAATACCGTGAGCATTGCCATCATCGCCTTATTATGCCGCCCGCCACCCGTCACCAACACGCGGGTTGGCGCAGATGGAAAATGCTCCATGCCTTTGGCCACCGAAGCCGCTGCAATGGCTGTTAAAGTGGCGCAAGCATCCTCATCGTCATGGGAATCAACCAGATCCAAGATATTTCCAAAATCGTTTCTATCCAACGACTTGGGTGGCATTTTGTGGAAATATGGTCGGTTTAGAAATGCCTCGACCAGTGCTTCATCAACATCCCCAGTTAAGGCCAAAGCTCCACCTTTATCATAGGGCTGACCAATCCGCATTGACATCAAATCGTTGATCGGTGCGTTGGCAGGACCAGTGTCAAAAGCCAGCAAAGCACCGGCCTCCTCGGGCTTGTCCTTGGACGGGTCAACCCATGTCACATTGCCCACGCCGCCCAAATTTAAGAACACCAAAGGTGCTGTGGCCTTGATCCATTTGGCGCAAGCAAAGTGGAAAAACGGCGCCAATGGCGCACCATGACCGCCCATTTTAACATCTGATGTGCGGAAATCCCACACCACAGGGGTCTCCAGAACCTCGGCCAAAACGCTGCCATCCCCAGCCTGATGGGTGCCGCGACCGGATGGATCATGCGCCAAAGTTTGACCGTGAAATCCGATCAAATCAGCGCCTTTGAAGCCGTCAAGCAGCTCCGCATGGGCGGTTTCAACCAGCTCGGCGGCGGCCGTCACGGCTTGACCATCGGGCCATTGCCCGAACGCGGCAGCAATCACCGCGCGCTCAGCTTCGCTATAGGGACGATAATCTCTGGCCCCAAATTCATGGATTGCCACGCCATCCGTGCGCAGCATCGCGCCATCAACCCCATCAAGCGAGGTACCAGACATCGCACCAAGCGCCCAAATCGCCCCATTATTTCGTCCAGCTTTCAACATGCTCTTCCCCTTGACCGCACACCCCGATATATCAGGGTCCAAAGCACATGAGAACGGATATTTATCAAAATGACTTACCACGCCAAATCAGAATTCATGCGGGTGATGCTGGAACGCGGTTTTGTCGCGGATTGCACAGATTATCAGGCACTAGATGAGGCCCTGATCAAAGGCGTGGTGCCCGCTTATATCGGCTTTGATGCCACCGCGAAATCTCTGCATGTCGGCAGTCTGATCCAGATCATGATGCTGCGCTGGCTGCAAAAAACCGGCCATAAACCGATTGTTTTGATGGGCGGCGGCACCACCAAAGTAGGCGACCCCTCATTTCGATCTGAGGAGCGCCCACTGCTGGATGATGCCGCGATCAACGCTAATATCGATGGTATTAAAGCGGTATTTACCAACTATATTTCCTTTGGGAACGCGCCCACTGATGCGGAAATGGTCAACAACGCTGAATGGCTGGATGGTCTGAATTACCTGTCATTCCTTCGCGATATTGGTCGACACTTTTCAGTGAACCGGATGCTGGCATTTGAATCAGTAAAATCTCGGCTGGATCGAGAGCAGTCTTTGTCGTTTCTTGAATTTAACTACATGATCCTGCAAGCCTATGATTTTCTTGAACTTAATCGACGCTATGGTTGTTTGTTGCAAATGGGTGGCTCTGATCAATGGGGCAATATCGTCAACGGCATTGATCTGACACGACGGGTGCTGAACAATCAGATTTTCGGGCTGACCACACCGCTTCTAGAAACATCTGACGGTAAAAAGATGGGGAAATCTCTGGATGGCGCGGTTTGGCTGAACCCTGAAATGCGCTCGCCTTACGAATTTTGGCAGTTCTGGCGCAACACCACAGATGCTGATGTTGGCCGCTTCCTAAAGCTATATACCGAACTTCCAGTCGAGGAATGCGAGCATCTGGGCGCACTGGAGGGGGCCGAAATCAATGCGGCCAAAATCCGCCTTGCCAATGAGGTCACCACATTGGCGCACGGTGCCGAGGCCGCCAGAACTGCCGAGGCCACCGCCCGCGAAGTGTTTGAAAAAGGCGGCGTTGGCGATGATCTGCCGGCCCTGACCTTAACAACGGATGACATCGGAGACGGCATCTCGATCGTACAGCTTTTCGTTAAATCCGGTCTGGCCAAATCCGGCAAAGACGCCAAACGCCTGATCGCCGAGAACGGCGCTAAAATGAATGATGAACCGGTCACCAACGCCGGTCAAATGATCACCTGCACCGATCTGACCACAGCGCTGAAACTCTCGGCCGGGAAAAAACGCCACGCCTTAGTAATGCTCAAACCTTAACTTCTTCTTTTCCTAAACATCCCTGCCGGAGGCTCCGACATCAAAGGCACCTCCGGCCTTTTAGACAGGGCGTAAAACCACCCTTATGGCCTCCCCGCTCAGGGGGAGCAAAGGGGGGGCCAAAGCATCATATGCGTCAGCTCATTTTTCTAACATCCACGTGCCTCGCGGAAAAAACGCGTGAAACTCAAAGGCGAACATCACGTCATGCGCCACATCGCGGCCCGAAAAATCCCACCCCCGAACCGAACCAACATCACCATATCCGAATTGCGCAGCTTGCCCGACACCCCGAAGCTGCGCAATTTTTCACCAACCAGCCGATCAAACACCATGCCAGAATTGCACAGCTGGCAAAACGTCACGACGACAGGCAGCTTGCCGATTTTGTCATTCACAATCTCGTGCCACATCAGGTAACGGATCGGATAGGCGCGCGGGATTTATCCCTGTATTTCAACGGTGATCACCGGTTCGCGCGGCGCAATCCATGTTTCGGAGGAGGCTTTGTGGAATGTTGGATCAGACAGGGCTGGAATGCCGTCTTTGGGAGGCCCACCCGACAGTATCTCGCCCCAATCAGATATGCTGGATTTGGAGAAATCAGTATTTGGCCACTTGGTCTTCCAACGCACAGGGTTGGCGCTGGCCACGCTTACAAACAGGCTCACAAGAGCCGCGATCATTGGGAATATGCGCAAACTACGTTGCATTATGGATCCTTCTGTCGAGTTCAGAGCAACGATGACAGAGGATCTGTGGTGAATCCAGCCTCGCTCACGCGAGATTGATATCGCCGTAATCAACGAGGCGCAGAAAATCTACGCCTCGTTGTTTTTCTTACTCGTCGGTCACTGTAACCTTGACCATATAGTCAGGATTATCGACCGCACCATTGGCCGATTTATCGCCAAGTTTGATGTTATAGAGCGTTTCCAGCCCCTCGGTCACACGACCAACCACGGTGTATTCACCATTCAAGCTTTTGGCTGGACCGAACATGATAAAGAACTGGCTGTTCGCTGAATCCGGGCTGGCCGAACGCGCCATACCAACCGTGCCCAATACGAATGGAATGTTGGAAAATTCCGCCTTAAGATCAGGTAAATCAGAAGATCCCGATCCCGCGCGGCTGTTATCTTCGCCGTGCACACCGTATTGCACATCACCGGTTTGAGCCATGAATGCATCAATCACACGGTGAAAGACCACCCCGTCATAGGCACCGGATTTGGCCAGTTCGATGATCCGCGCCACATGTTTTGGTGCCACATTCGGCAACAAATCAATGATGATGGTGCCGCTGTGGCTGCCACCGACTTCGATCACCAGATTTTGGCTGGGCGTATCGCTGGCCAACGCCTGCTGGTCTGCGCCATCATAAAAGAAAAACGCCGCCCAAATCGCAACACCCAGAACGCCCAGAAACGAAGGCAGGGCTATGCGCTTAAGCATCTGCCGCCACTTTCATACTGACCATCCGGTCTGGGTTCATTGGTGGCTCGCCTTTGGCGATTTTATCAACCAGGTCCATGCCATCGATCACTTGGCCATAAACCGTGTACTGACCGTTCAAAAACGCATTGTCGCCAAAGCTGATGAAGAACTGTGAATTGGCCGAATCAGGGTTTTGCGACCGTGCTGCGCCAATGGTGCCACGAATATGTGGAATTTTTGAGAATTCAGCCGGCACATCGCCCATATCAGAGCCACCGGTGCCAGCGGCACGCAGGTTGAAATCATTTTCCATGTTGCCGTTGGCGACATCGCCAGTCTGCGCCATGAAACCGTCAATCACCCGGTGAAAGCAAACGTTGTCATAGGATCCGGCCCGCACCAGCGCCTTCATGCGCTCGACGTGCTTTGGCGCAACATCCGGCAGCAGTTCGATGGTGACGGTGCCGTCTTTCAATTCCATCAGGATAGTGTTTTCGGGATCTTTAATATCGGCCATATTAGGCGCTCCTATCAGTATGTTAATTTTGCAGCGAACCTATGCGGGATGGGCCGGATATAAAAGGGGCAATACACATAGATATACGCTGGCGGCGCGCACACTGACGCATTGACCCGAAAGCCTGTATAGTGAATGTGAGGATAAAGCGGCACAAATAGGAGATCTAAGATGGGCTACCGAACACTCGATGATATCAATCTGAACGGCAAAGTGGTTTTGGTACGGGTCGATATCAATGTGCCCATCAAAAATGGCGTGGTGAGTGACGCCACAAGAATTGAGCGGATCGTGCCAACCGTGCGAGATATTCTGGCCGCCGGTGGCAAGCCTGTGCTGATGGCGCATTTTGGCCGACCAAAGGGCCAAGTGGTGCCGGAGCTTAGCCTGCGCATCACCCTGCCCGCCCTTGAAACCGCTTTTGGCCAACCGGTGAGTTTTGCCGATAATGCGGATGGCAAACGGACTGGTTCCTGGATCAATGATATGAAACCTGGCGATATTTTATTGCTGGAAAACCTGCGCTTTAATGCCGGTGAAGAGGCCAACTGCCCTGAGTTTGCGGCGGAACTGGCCATGCTTGGCGATGTTTACTGTAATGACGCGTTTTCAACCGCGCATCGGGCGCACGCCTCGACCGCAGGCATCGCAGCCTTGATGCCTGCCTGTGCCGGTCGCTTGATGCAAACCGAACTGAGCGCGCTAGAATCCGCTTTGGGCAACCCGCAACATCCGGTTTGCGCGGTGGTTGGCGGCGCAAAGGTGTCAACCAAATTGGAACTGCTCGGCAATCTGGTCACCAAGGTCGATCATCTGGTGATCGGCGGCGGCATGGCCAATACGTTTTTGGCAGCCCAAGGCCTTGATGTTGGCAAATCACTGGCCGAACACGAGATGACAGACATAGCGCTTGAGATTTTGACCAAAGCCAAGGCCGCAGGCTGCGAGATCATCCTGCCCACCGACATTGTGGTGGCGCACGAATTCAAGGCCAACGCCGAGCACAAAATAGTGCCCGCCGCGGAATGCCCAGCGGATGCAATGATCCTCGACGCCGGACCTGACACGATGGCCCAGATCAACGCCACCATCGCCGCGTCAAAAACCCTCGTGATGAACGGCCCGCTCGGGGTGTTCGAAATGACGCCATTTCAAACCGCAACCTTCGGAATGCTGGACCAGATCGCCACCCAAACCAACAAAGGTGATTTGGTCTCAATCGCCGGTGGTGGTGACACGGTCGCGGCGATCAATGCCTCGGGGCATGGCGATGATTTCACCTACATCTCGACCGCTGGCGGCGCGTTTTTGGAGTGGATGGAGGGCAAAACCCTACCCGGAGTGGCCGCACTGGAAACGGCTTACGCCGCTGCCGTTGACCATATTGATGCGTTAAACTGCGTGTTTGACCTAAATATTCTGACTGGTAGCGCCAACAGCGTTGCATACAGTCGCACACCTAAATAGAGCAGTGGCAATGGCCCACAGCTCTTGAAAGGATCGCGACATGAAAGCGACACGCATAGTTCAAAAAATACTCTCAAACTACGAGGCAGACTGCCCAGGCGTGAAGGCAAATCTGTGCCGCATCCTGATGAACGGCAAACTGGGCGGCACTGGCAAAATGATCATCCTGCCGGTTGACCAAGGCTTTGAACACGGCGCGGCACGCTCTTTTGCGCCGAACCCTGCCGCTTATGATCCACATTATCACTACCAGTTGGCGATCGATGCTGGCCTGAACGCGTTTGCGGCCCCTCTGGGCATGCTAGAGGCTGGTGCTGACACCTTCGCGGGCCAAATTCCAACGATTTTGAAAGCCAATTCGGCCAACTCGCTGATCCCTGACGCTGCCTTCAAAGACCAAGCCATTACGGCTTCGGTTGATGACGCGCTGCGCATTGGTGCCTCGGCCATCGGCTTTACGATTTACCCAGGATCCTCACAGGGTCTTGAAATGTTTGAAGAAATTTCAGAGTTGCGCAAAGAAGCCGCCGCCAAAGGTGTCGCGACCGTGATCTGGTCCTACCCACGTGGCGAAGCGCTCGACAGCGCTGGCGAAACCGCGATCGACATCGCCGCCTATGCCGCACAAATCGCCGCTCTGCTGGGCGCGCATATCATCAAGATCAAATTATCGACCGATCATCTGTCGCTACCAGCCGCCAAAAAAGTCTATCAAGACGAGGGGATCGACATCGCAACCCAAGCGGCACGGGTGAAACATTGCATGGACGCAAGCTTTGGCGGTCGCCGGATCGTGGTGTTCTCGGGCGGTGCCAAAAAAGGCGCCGACAGCGTTTATGACGACGCGCGTGCCATTCGTGACGGTGGCGGCAACGGCTCGATCATTGGGCGCAACACGTTCCAACGTGACCGTGACGATGCGCTCGATATGCTCAGCAAACTGGTCGATATTTACAAGGGCAAAGCCTAAACACACAGTCCAGCGGCACTTTTCACCCAGTGCAAGATCGGTGCCGCTGGACCCCAAGTTATCAGACTTTCATACAAGCTAACCGTGCGCCGAGCCTTGCTAAAATGGACATTTTAGGGATTCACAAAACCTCACATCCCTGCTAATATGATTAAAAGCCACGTTAAAGATGGCACATAAAGGCAAACAATGTATATTTCCCGTAGACGACCGCCAGTCGGCGTAATCCTGTATTTTTCTGGCGTTTTTGCGCTGGGGCTTTATTTCGCCTTTGCTGCGATTCAAGGCGATTATGGGCTGTTTCGCCGCGTACAAATTGATGCCGAAGCCAACATTCTGCGCCAAGACCTCGAGGCGCTTTCCGCCGATGTCGCGTGGATGGAAAATAAAACCCACCGCTTATCTGACGGCTATCTGGACCTTGATCTATTAGACGAACAAGCCCGCAGCGTTCTTGGCCTGCTGCGCGCCGATGAAATCGTCATTCGCTAGCTCCATTCGACCACCTAAAACAGGACGAATGCCCCACCGAAATTCTTTTCTCGCACTTCTCGCACCAATGCAGTAGTATATAGTTTAACGCTAAACTACTTTGAATAACGCGAGGGCACACCCCAATGGCAGCTAAGAAAACCTCTAGAAAAACAAACACTTCCAAGGAAAAACTGCTACATTTTTATCATGAAATGTTATTGATCCGACGATTCGAGGAAAAAGCAGGCCAATTGTACGGCATGGGTTTAATTGGCGGGTTTTGCCATCTTTACATCGGCCAAGAAGCCATCATCGTTGGACTAGAGGCCACCACCAAAAAAGGTGATAAACGCGTTACATCCTACCGCGACCACGGCCATATGTTGGCCTGTGGAATGGACCCAAAAGGTGTGATGGCCGAGCTGACTGGGCGCGAGGGCGGCTACTCCAAAGGCAAGGGCGGCTCAATGCATATGTTCTCGAAAGAGGCCAATTTCTACGGCGGGCATGGCATCGTTGGCGCACAGGTGCCGATTGGAGCTGGGCTTGCTTTCGCGGATAAGTATCTGGGGAATGACAATGTATCGTTCGCCTATTTCGGCGATGGTGCGGCCAATCAGGGGCAAGTTTATGAGACCTTCAACATGGCTTCTCTGTGGAAACTGCCGGTGATTTTCGTGATTGAAAACAATCAATATGCCATGGGCACATCGCTGCAACGCGGCTCCTCAACCCCCGAATTATACACCCGTGGGCAGGCATTTGGCATCCCCGGTGAATCGGTTGACGGCATGGATGTTCTGGCGGTCAAAGCTGCGGGCGAGAAGGCAATTGCGCACTGTCGTTCCGGCGCTGGCCCCTATATTCTAGAGATGAACACCTACCGGTATCGCGGCCACTCAATGTCGGATCCGGCCAAATACCGCACTCGAGAAGAAGTGCAAAAAGTCCGCGAGGAACGCGATGCAATTGATCATGTTCGAGAGCTGTTATTGCAGGGAAAACACGCCTCCGAGGATGATTTAAAAGCCATCGACAAGGCGATCAAGGCAACGGTCAACGAGGCTGCCGAATTTGCTCGCAACAGCCCCGAACCAGCGCTCGAAGAACTTTGGACAGACATCTACGCAGACGCGTAAGCATCAGATAAGACGGAGATAATTACCATGGCAATAGAACTTTTGATGCCCGCGCTTTCCCCCACGATGGAAGAAGGTACCTTGGCCAAATGGCTGGTCAAAGAGGGCGATGTGATCGAATCCGGTATGATCATCGCCGAGATCGAGACCGACAAAGCAACGATGGAATTCGAGGCGGTAGACGAGGGGATCATGGGCAAAATTTTGGTCCCCGATGGGACTGAAGGCGTGGCTGTGAACGCCCCCATCGCCATATTGCTGGAAGACGGCGATGACGCCGACGCGGTGCCCGCGAGCACTGCCGCAGCGCCGTCCATAGCAACACCAACCGCTGCGACGGCCACACCCGCAGTCGCCGCAGCGCCAGTCACACAAACCGTCCCGCTGGACCCTGAAATACCAGAGGGCACCGAGATGAAATCGACCACCGTACGCGAAGCTTTGCGCGATGCGATGGCCGAAGAAATGCGCGCCGATGAAATGGTTTACCTGATGGGCGAAGAAGTTGCCCAATATCAGGGGGCCTATAAGATCAGTCAGGGCATGCTTGAAGAATTTGGCGAACGGCGAGTGATCGACACCCCGATCACCGAGCAAGGTTTCACAGGTATCGCGATTGGCTCAGCCTTTGGCGGCCTGAAGCCGATTGTCGAGTTTATGACCTTCAACTTTGCCGTACAAGCGCTTGATCAAATCATCAATTCAGCGGCCAAAACGCTCTATATGTCAGGCGGACAGATGGGCACACAGATAGTGTTTCGCGGCTCTAACGGGGCTGCGGCCCGTGTTGGCGCCCAACACAGTCAGGATTACGCCACATGGTACGCCCAAATTCCGGGCCTGAAAGTGGTGATGCCTTATTCGGCTTCTGACGCAAAAGGCCTGCTGAAAACCGCGATCCGCGATCCAAATCCGGTGATATTCCTAGAGAATGAGATGCTTTACGGTCAGAGCTTTGATGTGCCGGTGATGGATGATTTCACCATTCCGTTTGGGGTGGCAAAAATCTGGCGTGAAGGCAGCGATGTCACCATTGTCAGCTTTGGTATCGGCATGAAATACGCGCTTGAAGCTGCGGATCGTCTGGCCGAGGAAGGCATTTCCGCCGAGGTTATCGACCTGCGCACCTTGCGCCCAATGGACACCGCGACAGTGATTAAATCTGTAATGAAAACAAATCGTTGCGTTACAGTTGAAGAAGGTTGGCCGGTGGGCTCAATCGGCGGTCATATCTCTGCGGTGCTGATGCAGGAAGCGTTCGATTATTTGGACGCGCCAGTGATCAATTGCACCGGCAAGGATGTTCCGATGCCCTATGCTGCCAATCTCGAAAAACTGGCGCTGGTGACCACCGATGAGGTTGTCGAGGCCGTTCATAAAGTGACATATCCTTAAGGGAGCGTAAGCGATGCCAATAGAAATTCTGATGCCCGCCCTTTCCCCAACGATGGAGGAAGGCACGCTGGCCAAATGGTTGGTCAAAGAAGGCGATACGGTGGCTTCGGGCGACCTGATTGCCGAGATTGAAACGGACAAAGCCACGATGGAATTCGAGGCTATAGATGAAGGGGTCGTTGGCAAATTATTGGTGGCCGAGGGCAGCGAAGGCGTGCTTGTCAACACCGTGATCATGATCATGCTGGAGGATGGCGAAACGGTGGATGACATTTCATCCAAACCGGTCATCCCCCCCCAAGCCGCTGCCGTCGCCGAGCCGGAAACTTCCGAAAAACCTGCGGAGACAGCCGCGAAAAAAACCGCGCCAACAACTGACGGGAAACGGGTTTTTGCCTCGCCGCTTGCGCGTCGCATTGCGGCCGATGCGGGCATTGACCTTGCAACCATTTCAGGCTCGGGTCCTCATGGCCGCATCGTCAAAGCCGATGTTCTGGGCAAGCCAGCCAGCGCACCGGCGCCTGCTCCTGTCACCGCTTTGCCAACGGGTCCGAGCACCGATGCGTTAGCTAAAATCTATGCGGAACGTGACTATGAAGTAATCCCTCTGAATGGCATGCGCAAAACCATTGCCGCCCGTCTGACGCAAGCCAAGCAATCAATTCCGCATTTCTATCTGCGCCGCGACATTCGCATTGATGCGCTGCTCGAGGGACGTGCGCTGATCAACAAACAACTGGAGGCCCGTGGGCTTAAGGTTTCGGTGAATGATTTCATCATCAAAGCTTGCGCCATGGCCCTGCAAACCGTGCCCGAAGCCAATGCAATTTGGGCCGGTGATCGCCTGTTCCAACTCAAACCATCTGATGTGGCGGTGGCGGTGGCGGTCGATGGCGGCTTGTTCACACCGGTGATCAAAGACGCTGAAACCAAATCCCTGTCACAGCTTTCGATTGAGATGAAAGACCTTGCTGGCCGCGCGCGTGATCGTAAACTCGCGCCGCATGAATATAGTGGTGGCAGCTTTTCAATCTCCAATCTTGGCATGTTCGGAATTGATAATTTCGATGCGGTGATCAACCCGCCGCACGGGGCAATTTTGGCCGTCGGCGCAGGTGTCAAAAAACCAGTGGTTGGCAAAGATGGCACGCTATCAATCGCAACGGTTATGTCGGTCACGCTCTCGGTTGATCACCGGGTGATCGATGGTGCCTTAGGCGCGATTTTGTTGAATGCGATCGTTGGTAATCTGGAAAACCCAGTTTCCATGCTTGCATAAATCGAACAAAAAATGGCGCGGTGCATAATGCAGCCGCGCCATTCTTGTAGTATATCAATATTTACTGTGATCCACCCAACAACTGATCCATCGTCACCGATGGCTGGCTACAGCCAGAATCACCAATGATTTTCGCGGGAACACCGGCCACCGTTTTACGCGCCGGAACATCGTGCAACACGACCGAGCCTGCCGCGATCCGCGAGCAATCTCCAATCTCGATATTGCCCAAAATCTTGGCCCCAGCCCCGATCAACACACCATTGCCAATCTTGGGATGACGGTCATCATCTTCCTTACCAGTGCCGCCCAAAGTCACCGAATGCAGCATCGAAACATTGTCACCCACCACCGCAGTTTCACCAATGACTATCGAATGGGCGTGGTCAATCATGATCCCGCGCCCAATCCGTGCAGCCGGATGGATATCAATCCCGAACATCTCGGAAATTCGCATCTGGAAAAAGAACGCCATATCGTGCCGCCCGTTCTGCCACAGCCAATGACCAATGCGGTACGCCTGCACCGCCTGAAAGCCTTTGAAATAGAGCAGCGGCTGCAACAAACGATGGCAGGCCGGATCACGTTCAAAGATTGCAACCAAATCTGCTCGCGCCATCTGGCCCAATTCCGGCGACGCCTCATAGGCTGCATCCGAAATTTCGCGCAAAATCTGCTCGGACATCTCGCCCGAGGCCAACTTCAATGACATCCGGTATGCCAAAGCGCGTTCCAGCGTTGAATGGTGCAACACCGAGGAATGGATCAAGCCACCCAACAAAGGCTCGCCCCGAACTGCCTCAGTGGCTTCATCGCAAATTCGGGCCCAAACCGGGTCAAGTTCTGCCAGTTTCATACGTGTGTTTGTCATCTCGGTTTCCTTGGTGCCTACCTGTTTATAACAGATAGGCGCGGCAGGCCAAGATGAAAGCCCTGATAGATGCTATTCACAATATGAATGGCTTTGAAAACGGCACCCATTGCCCCTTTAAAGATCGGGAACATGATCCAGATGTTGCCACAGACATTGCCTGCGCGGCCGGTTAAGGGCGGCCCGTTCAGATCGCCAAATGATCAACATCTCGAACACCACGACCCAACAGCGGCAATAGTCAGGATCATCCAGATACGGCTCGGCAGCCATATCACGTGACATCGCCGCCGCCATCAGGCTGCCATTGCCCCAAACCGGATGCCCGCGCCCACACCGTTTATAATAGACATCGGCTGCACTGGCCTGCTCCAACATTTGGCACATCAGCCCGCGCCGCGCCGCATCGGCAACGCCGAGTAAAACCCGCGCGGCTGCCACCACATCTCCGTGTAAAACCGGACGCATCGCCTAGCTTGAAACCTCAATCTGCTCGAACACCCCAGGCCCAAACCGATTTGATATTTGCGCAACCGCAATCTGAAATGGGGCGGTCACCCCGTCCAATGCCTGATCCGCCACGGAATACGTCCAATTTGGCTCAACAGTTGTGGTTTCACGCAGCACCGTCGCCCCATCCATCACCCGCAGCAGATAGCTTTCACCGGTCTCCCCCAGTGGCACCTCGACAGATTCCCAGCTGTCGCCATCTACCCGCGTGCGCCGCACCCATGACATGTCTATATCCGCGCCGATTGCTCCCAATACCTTCAGGTGGCATGGCGAATAAGGTCGCAGCCCAATGCCCTGAAACGCCGCCTCCAGATGCACGAATGACGGATCATCATAGCCACGCCCCGAAGGCCCAATCAGGTAATGACGTGACAACCCGCGCTCACTGCTGGACAGATCAATCTGTTTTGGCACCCCGTTCAAGACCACGATCTGACTGCCAACCGGCCACTGCATCGGCATAATCCCGTCCGAGCCCGCCTGCCCGCGCAACCGCAACGTCAGATCATAAGTGTTCTCGGCAACCAGATCAGCATTGGCAAACTGGAACAGCTCCCAGTTGTCACTGGAGCCATCGCCAATTGCCACCAAATTGGCGCCATTCAAAACATCCACCCAGCTGACTGACGATAAGGATCCGCCAAAGACCTTCACCCGCAAGGCTGGCCCCGTGTCCTTTAGGGCGGGTTGGGCCGCGTATAAATCAGTTTGCGTGATGCCAATGATTGAAGAGGCATCGATCAAACGGTTCAGCGCATAGCCTTCATCGCTGGCGGATTTATAAACCGCGACCGGCCCCGGCCACGGCGTGGCAGTGACCGCCAAATGTGGCGCATGTTCCACCTCTTCACCGCTCATCAAGGGCAGATCCAGAAACACCGGATAGGCCGGCACTGCGGGTGTGAAGGCACGCACACTGGCCTCTTCCTCCCCCCGGTCACTGGGTAGATAAACCCCAGTTTCCACCCGAACCGCTTCGATAATCTGCGCCCCGGATTGCTCGACATGATCCAGTCGATACAGCGTATCTCCATCGTCGATTGGCAGGCGCACAATATCACCTGCCCCCAAAGCAAGCTCCGACAACGGCAGCGCAAATCGCGCCCCGTCGCGAGCAATCCGAGATTCAGCCAACCAGCGTTCCACCACGGCCCGCCCCTCGGTTGCTGTCAGCGCCAGCGACAATTCCGATTGCGAAATACCGAAAGTTTCTTCATCCGGAAACACCGCCTCAGTGGCCCGCACCTCGTAGTCGCCCGTGGCATCGATATAGTTCAGACGCACCTGGTCTTGTCGCGCTAGTGTTCCGGTCTCTCAACTCATTTATGCGGCCTTTCGTTCAAATGCCAAGGGGCTTTTGCC
>JPUR01000113.1 GCA_001321835.1 Marinosulfonomonas sp. PRT-SC04 | reverse complement strand
GGCAAAAGCCCCTTGGCATTTGAACGAAAGGCCGCATAAATGAGTTGAGAGACCGGAACACTAGCGCGACAAGACCATTTTTGGTCCGGTATATGAAATGCCGCTTAGCCGCCGATGGTGGCCAGATAGGCAATCAAATCGGCCCGCTGACCTTCTTTTTTCAAACCAGAGAAGCTCATCTTGGTGCCGGGCACCATAACTTTGGGCTTGATCAGAAATTCGTTGATCCGCTCAGCCGTCCATGCGCCGCCAAGTCCGACCATCGCGTCAGAGTAGGTAAAGCCTGCGCCGGTGGCAACGTCGCGCCCAACAATCCCAAACAGCGAGGGGCCCGTTGCATTGGCGCCCGCTTCCAGCTTGTGGCAGGCTTTGCATTTCTTGAATACTTTTGCGCCAGCGGCCACATCGGCAGAGGCCAGCAGCTCTTCAAAGGAAGGGCCTGTTTCGACGCCAGCTTCTTCGGCATGGCCGTCAGTGGCTGTTTCGCCAGCGGCCATTTCAGTTTCGCCATGTCCACCGCCACCAGTTGCATACAGTTCATCGGCCGCCCAACTGCCTAAAAGAAAAATCAATAATGCGCTGCCGAAGCCGCCTACGATTTTTGTCAATGTCATTGTGTCGAACATATCGCTATCCATCCGTTCAAAAATTGGCTTACCTGTTCAAGGTTTGGCTTTTCTAGCCACTTCCCCTACCTTATCGCAAGGTGTAGTTACCACAGCATTACTACTTTTTTCGTATTTGCCGCTCAAGGATCACATAATGACTGCAAAAATTGCTTTTCAAGGAGAGCTTGGCGCCTATTCACACCAAGCTTGCGTTCAGGCGCGCCCAGACTTCACGCCGATTGCCTGTCGCACCTTTGAGGATGTGATCGAAACCGTGCGCAGCGGCAAAGCCGATCTGGCGATGCTGCCAGTTGAGAATTCGACCTACGGGCGGGTGGCCGATATTCACCACCTGTTGCCAGCCTCTGGTCTGCACATCATTGACGAGGTTTTCGTACGGGTTCACATTAACCTGCTGGTCGTAAAGGGCACCAGGCTGGATCAGGTGAAATCTGCGATGAGCCACGCGATGCTGCTGGGGCAATGTCGTGAATTTCTGAGCGCGCATAACATCGAGCGCATCACCGGTGCCGACACCGCTGGATCGGCCCAGCGCATTGCACAAATCAATGATCCAGCCCAAGCGGCATTGGCCTCAGAGCTGGCTGGCGAGATTTACGGGTTGGATGTTTTGGCCCGCCATATTGAAGACCACGATAAAAACACCACCCGCTTTTTGGTGATGTCACGCGACATTGATCTAAAACGCCGCGGCGAGATCGGCATGGTCACATCTTTCGTGTTTCGGGTGCGCAACATTCCGGCAGCGCTCTATAAAGCCATGGGCGGCTTTGCCACCAATGGCGTCAACATGACCAAACTTGAGAGTTACATGGTCGATGGCTCCTTCACCGCAACACAATTTTACGCTGAAATCGAAGGCCATCCCGACGATAAAAATGTGCAACTGGCGATGGAAGAGCTGGAGTACTTCACCGACAAGATCACCCTATTGGGGGTTTTTCCGGCCGATCCAACGCATAGATAGTGACCCCAAGGCCTGAGCTGAGTTGGGCTGGCTTGGGCTGGGCGAATTAGGTTAGGCGCCCGCCATTATAACGGTCCTCAATATCGGCGGCAAATCCCGCCACTTTCAAACGAAACCGCTTGGTCAATTTGGATTTGGCCAGCCGCATCGATTGCACCATCAACCGCGACGAAAGCGTTCTGGGCTTCACTTCGATCTCGATCGATAATCGGGTGCGGTTTCGTGACAGCGCCACCAGATCAACAGACACCTCACCACCAAGCCCACCGGTCAGCGACTGCACCAACAAATGGTGCGGTGCATCAAGCGCGGTCAGTTCGACCAGCATTTCGCGTCGTTTCCCACGAAAAACAAACCCAACATCCCAAGAAATCTGGGTCGAAGGGTGGGTTTTACGATCCACTCTCTGAACCCGCGCCCCACGGCGCAGGGCGGATCGCTCAATGGAATCAAAGTTGGAAACTGCACGGAACACCGCATCAATCGGCGCTTCTATATCTTCTTGGCTGGTGAATTTCATCAATGTGTCCGCATATAATGGTTGGCGCTATTGTTGCCTTAATCCAACCGATCCGCAAGCCAGTGTTGCAGGATGAAATGTGCAATTGCGCCGAGGCGTGCGGGTTTTATCACAGGGTGCGTGCCGGCAAAGACATCCAGAAGCTCTTCGCGACTGACCCACAGGGCCGCCTCGATTTCAATCGGATCAATGGTGATGTCACGTGTGAGGGCCTCGCCACGGCAGCCAAACATCAGGCTGGAGGGGTATGGCCAAGACTGGCTGGCAAGATAGTCAACCGCGCCGATCTTAATTCCAGCCTCCTCGAACACCTCGCGCCGCACCGCAGCCTCAATCGTTTCGCCCGGTTCAACAAAACCCGCCAACAGCGAATACATCCCCTCGGGCCACTGCGGGCTGCGGCCCATCAGCACCGAATTGCCGTGGGTGATCAGCATAATCACCACCGGATCTGTGCGCGGGAAATGCTTGCGATCACAAGCCGGACAATCACGTTGCCAGCCCGCCATCGTCATTTCACTCTCTTGCCCACAAGCCGAACAAAATCTGTGGGTACGGTGCCAATCAAACAAGGATTTAGCCATCGCGATCAGCTCGGCATCGCGCGCGCTCAGCCCTGCCATCACCGAGCGCAACTCGCTAAACACCTGCCCCGCCGGAACGTCTGGGTGCTGCTGCTCGCTTGGATCAAAGAACTGTGCCATTTCGGCCGCATCCAAACCTTCAGGCGCCCAAGCCGACACATCTTGGGCAAAGACCGGCACCTCTTGATCCAAGCCCAAAAATAATGCGGCCAGCTTAGAAGCCCCAAAGATCTTGTGGCCAGCCGGCAAGCGGACCAAAACCTCCCCGTCCACAAGCGGTTTGCCGCGCCAGACCGGTAACACTTGCGCCGCAGGATCTGCCCACATTGCCGCAATCGCCGCACGATTTGTTCGCAAATGCGCCGCCCGATCCAACCCGGAGCCGCCAAATGTCACGTCTTCTGAATTCTGCACGCCCAGCTCCAATTTATTTTCACCTATGTGGCATGAAGGCTGAGATAATGGCAATTCACAATGCCCTGTCTGGCCATAGGTGGATCTGGCGCTTGGCTGCGATCTGCTGAACTGTCTTGTCCCCCCACAGGTTTTGCGCGGCTTCGCATCAATCTGGATCGCGCCCGACCTAGCGTTTCATCTGCGAGCCAACCAGCGCCACCATGATCATTGTGCCGCCAATCATGCTGGGGGTGGTGGGCATCTCGCTCAGAACCAAAAATGCCAGCACCGGAGCCAATGGCGTTTCCAGCGCACTCAACAACGCGGTTTCGGCTGCGGGCAAAATTCGCGCCCCCATCGATAGTGTCACCGAGGCCACCGCAAACAGCGCCCCAAATCCCAGCAAGATCATCACCTCTGAGCCAACAACCTGCATCGGCGCGCTGATCCACAGCGAAATGGGCAGCAATATAACCGAGGCCAAGGCATTGGGCAGCGCCACAGGTGTATCGGGCCAGCGCCGGTAAACCACCATCACACCAGCAATCATCAACGTCATCCAAAACGCCAATCCATCGCCAATGATGGTGCCCCCGCCAATGGATCCGCTCACCACCACCATAACCCCGATGATCGCCACAAGGCTCCCCAACATCACCCGACGGCTGGGTCGCTCACTTAGGACCAGCCAGGCCAGCAGGGCGGTCAACAGCGGCGCAACACCCCAGATCATCGCAACATTGGCAATACTGGTCAGCTTAAAGGCCGGAATAAACGCAGCTGTTCCGGCCGCATTCAACAACATCACAGCGATCGCCGGCCCCCGAAAATTTGCAATCTCGCTACGAACACTCCCGCGCCACAGCGCATAGCCCAATGTAAAGACCACCGCACTGATACCGCGCCAGAAAATCACCTCCCACGCGCCAGCCGTCACCCCCTTGGTGAACAGCCCCGCCGTGCTAAACGCCAATGCCGAGATACAAACCAAGACAACGCCATTTCTATGTGCTGAGCTCATTCTTCGTCCTTCATCCAATCACCCGATGTAGCCCACCACCGGTTCGGGGTGTCACGACCATCCAATCAACGCAACCAACAGCGTAGGATAGGATACCGCCGAATGACAGGTTCCTAATCGGAATTCGGTTTAAAATGTAGCGCCCAAAACCAGTAGGTTTTTAATATCCGGCAGCTCAAGGCGGGCACCCAGAATAGACGTGTCAGAGACCAGGCCAGCGCCTTGCACCAAAATGAGCTCGCCGCCGAAAACCTAGAATATTTTCTTCTTTTCATAAATATCCGCGCCGCAGGCATCACACAGCCCAAAACAAAACAATCCCACGATTTGACAGGCCCCATTTCGACCGTGCCCTTGAACCCCTCAGCAATAAAGACAACATATACGAGAACAGGAGTAACCAATGACCAACAGCACCCAAACCGTGATGGATTTCCTCCTCACCCGCCGCTCTTTTCCCTACAGAACCCTGACCAGCCCCGCACCAGACCGTGCGGCGCTAACCCCGCTTTTAACCGCCGCCGCACGCGTGCCGGATCATGGAAAACTAGAGCCGTGGCGCTTTATCATCCTGACAGATACCGCCCTGCCCCGCCTTGCTGCATTGACCAAACAGCGCGGCGCCAGCCTTGGCCACGACCCAGAGAAGCTCACCAAAACCGAGGCCACATTCGCCAATGCCCCGCTGATCGTCGCCGTGGTCACCACCCCCAAAGCCTCTGAAAAGGTTCCTGAAATTGAACAGCTTTACTCGGCCGGTGCCGTTTGTCTGGGCTTGCTGAATGCCGCACTGGCGGCAGGCTGGGGCGCAAACTGGCTGTCGGGTTGGCCCAGCCATGATCGCGATTTCCTGACCGATGGCCTCAACCTTGCCAGCCACGAACTCATCGCCGGCTTCATCCATATTGGCACCGGAAAATCCACCCCCTCCGAGCGCCCAAGGCCGGACATCGACAGCCTCGCCACATGGATCAACACATGATCTTCGCCGATTTTGCCAAGGCCGTCAGCCAACTTAGGGATCGCGGGTTTCAACGGGTGTTGTTGCTTGGCATCGCCCTGACCATCGCCCTGCTGTTTGGCATCGGCGCGGCACTTTTGGCGGGCATCAACGCCTTTGCTTCTGACACCATAATGATCCCGTTTTTTGGCGAAGTCACTTGGGTCAAGAATCTGTTGGGCTGGGGCTCGGTGCTGCTGATGCTGCTGATGTCGTTCTTTTTGATGGTGCCGGTGGCCTCGGCCTTCACCGGATTGTTCCTTGAGGATGTCGCCAAAGCGGTCGAGCGCAAACACTACCCATCACTGCCGCCGGTCCCCCGCATCCCGTTTCGCGAAAACCTAACCGATAGCCTGAACTTTCTCGGGGTGCTGATCGTGGCCAATGCGCTGGCGTTGATCATTTATGCCGTTATGAACGTGTTTGCGCCCTTGGCGTTCTGGGCGATCAACGGCTACTTACTGGGGCGGGAATATTTTCAAATCGCCGCGATGCGCCGCCTGGGCCGCGCCGGTGCCAAGGCATTGTACAAACAGCATTGGCGCAAAGTCTGGTTTGCCGGTGTTTTGATGGCCGTGCCACTGACCATTCCGCTGATCAACCTGTTGATCCCGGTTCTAGCCGCGGCCACTTTCACACATATGTATCACCGGCTTGAGGGTGGGGTGAAGTGATCAAACCAGTCAAAATCCTCGACCGTAATTTTACCGCTTAAAATCACCACCATAATAAGAGACCAAATCAGCAGTGAAACCAGCGTCACAATCAACGCGCGTTTCTTCAGCTGCGGATCAACCGGAGCTGACGCCGGAGTGCCCCGAGCAATTTTACCAACATCACCCTGCGTTGTCAGGCGCAATGGCAGCACGACAAACAGCGTCATGAACCAGACGACAGCGAATAAAACAAGTGCAGATGTAATCGCCATAATCGTTTAAACCTGTTCCAGTTCGACCAGCGTGCCGGTGAAATCTTTGGGATGTAAAAATAAAACCGGCTTGCCATGTGCGCCGATCTTTGGCTCCCCAGTGCCCAACACCCGCGCGCCGGTTGCCTTTAATTTATCACGCGCGGCAATGATATCATCGACCTCGTAACAAATATGGTGAATGCCGCCGGATGGGTTTTTATCCAGAAATTTGGTGATCGGGCTGTCGTCCCCCAGCGGGTACAGCAACTCGATTTTGGTGTTCGGCAGCTCGATAAAAACCACCGTGACCCCGTGGTCAGGCTCATCTTGTGGCGCCCCGACCTTGGCCCCGAACGTATCACGATAAAGCGCCGCCGCCGCCTCCAAATCAGGCACCGCAATGGCTACGTGGTTCAAGCGTCCGATCATGCTACATTCCTTTGATGACATTCCCAGTATTATGAGGCTGCCAAGCCGCAGGCGCAAGCCAACACTCAATTTACTTGCTCAATGTGACGCGTTGTTAACCTGTCCTTAGCCAATTTTCGGCTTAACTACGACTCACTGCTGATCTGGGAAAAGGGCACGAAATGGATGATTTTAAGGATATTATGATGGACAGAGCCGCGACTGCCGCGCGGCCACTGTTGGGTCTAACGGTTTTGGTTGTCGAGGATAGCCGCTTCGCCAGCGAGGCGATGCGACTGTTGTGCCTGCGCTCTGGGGCGCGCATTCGCCGTGCTGATTGCCTGAAATCGGCCCAAAAACACCTGCGCCTATACCGCCCTTCGGTTGTGGTGATTGATCTGGGCCTGCCGGATGGATCTGGCGCCGATCTGATTGCTGAATTGTCCCGTGCCACGCCTCGGATCGAGGTGATTTTAGGCATCAGTGGCGATACTCACCGCGAAGATGAAGCCCTGAGCGCAGGGGCCGACGGCTTCTTCAGCAAACCGATTGAAAGCCTTGGAGCATTCCAGCAAGCCATCTTGGCCCACCTGCCGGAAAAGTCACAACCGCCAGGCCCGCGCGTGGTGCCAAATGAAACCATCACCCCTGACCCAATTGCATTTCGCGACGACATCGCCCATGTGGCCGATGTGCTGCGGGCGCGCCCCGATGGTAAACTCTGGATTATGTGGCCCAATTCACATCAGGCATCGCGCGCAGCGCCCATGACGCCCCACTCGAAGCCGCGGCCCTAGCGCTGGCCAAAGATCGCGCCAAAGGGCGCCCTATTCGCAATGATGTGCAGCGATTGTACGGGATGTTTAAAGAGCGCCTTGCTGAATATAATGTGGTCTAGACCCCCAAATTCACGCCTATCCCTAACGGCTACCCCCAATTGAAATAAAGAAAGCCGTTAGGATAAATGCACACCGGATTAAAGCGCTGGGTCCCCCACAATCCGAACCAAACGGGTCAGATAGGACAGGCTTTCTTTCTGCACCCCCATGACGTCAAAGTTTTCGGGCGCCAACCACGTAGAAAAGGCTGATTTCAGCGCAGGCCACTCACTGTCTATTGAGGCGTACCACGCCGTATCGCGATTGCGCCCCTTGCTGATCGCCGCTTGCCTAAAAACCCCTTCATAACTGAAACCAAACCGCTCCGCCGCGCGGCGCGATCCCATATTCAACGCGTTACATTTCCACTCATACCGCCGATAACCGGCCTCATAGACCCATTTCATCATCAAATACATCGCCTCAGTCGCGGCGCGGCTGCGCTGCAAGGGCTTGGCATAATTGATATGCCCAACCTCAATAGATCCGACTTCAGGGTTGATCCGCAAATAACTGGCAACCCCCTCAAAATGGCCTGTCTCAAGGTTTTTAATGGCATAAAACACCGGGTCATCGACAGATGTGTGATCCCGCACCCAGCGATGATAGCCGGCCGCCGAGGTATATGGCCCGTAGGCTAGAAAGTCCCAAATCGTATCATCGACCGAATTGGCGCGGTGAATTTCAGCGGCATGGGCATCCGCACTTAACAGCTCCAACCGCGCATATTCCCCCAAAAGCACAGGCGCATCGGGACGTGGCGGCACCGACCACTCCTGAACCACTCGCCCCAACCGAATTTCATCCGACATCACGCACCCTCCCATTTACACAACCGAGCCTATGGCAGCCCCCACGCCCGCGAAACCCCAAAAACGCAACAATCACACCCAATTCCCGCCACATTCTGATGGCACATTCACTGTCAAGGCCAATCCACCGCCCAGATAAGGAGCCATTGTTATGCTGAAAAAAATCATCCACATCTCGAAGGTCGACAGCGGCAGTATTGCATTTGACTGGGTGGTTTTGAGCGCAGGCATCGTATCCTTGGGCATGGCCCTCACCCTAACCGCCACTCACAATGCCAATGCAGCCTCGCCACAGGAAAGCAGCCCCGTTGTGGTGGCGCAGGCACCCCACGTGACGCCCGTCGATTAAAGAATTCCGACTCCAGCCATAACTTCGTTAATCCAGCGTTCACGCAGCAAAACAGTCAAATTGACCTGCCCCAGCTTCTTCAACACGAATATAGCACCTTAGAAATGAAAAACCCCGCGCCATCCAGCACGGGGTTTCTTGAATTTCAGTAGAGCAGCGCAATCAGTCTTGCGGAATCACCCGCAGATGCAATTCGCGCAGCTGCTCGTTCAGTGGCTCGTTTGGCGCGCCCATCATCAAATCTTCGGCGCGTTGGTTCATCGGGAACATAATGACCTCACGAATATTGGCCTCATTGGCCAGCAGCATCACGATACGGTCAATACCAGCCGCACAACCACCGTGGGGTGGCGCGCCGAATTTGAACGCATTAACCATACCGCCAAAACGTTTTTCAACTTCCTCTTTGCCATATCCAGCAATTTCAAAGGCCCTAAACATGATCTCGGGTTTGTGGTTCCGGATCGCGCCCGACACCAGCTCATAGCCGTTGCACGACAGGTCATACTGATAGCCCAGCACATCCAGCGGATCACCATCCAGCGCTTCCATGCCACCTTGCGGCATCGAAAACGGGTTGTGCTCAAAATCAATCTTACCGGTTTCTTCATCACGGTCATAGATCGGGAAATCGACGATCCATGCAAAGGCAAAACGGTCTGTATCGGTCAGCCCCAGCTCCTCGGCAATCACCGTGCGGGCCTTGCCAGCCACGGTTTCGAACGCCTTGGGTTTGCCCGCTAGGAAGAACGCAGCATCGCCGAGCCCAAGCCCCAGTTGCAAACGAATCGCCTCGGTGCGCTCAGGTCCAATGTTTTTAGCCAGCGGTCCGGCCGCCTCCAAACCTTCGCCCTGATCACGCCAGAAAATATACCCCATGCCCGGCAGGCCCTCGCCTTGAGCAAACTTATTCATCCGGTCACAGAACTTGCGGCTGCCACCTTTGGGCGCAGGAATCGCGCGGATTTCAGTACCCTCATTCTCCAGCAAGCTGGCAAAAATCTGGAACCCAGAACCCCGGAAATGATCCGACACAATCTGCATCTTGATCGGGTTGCGCAGATCGGGCTTATCAGTGCCATACCAAAGCGCCGCATCTTTATAGGAAATCTGCTCCCACTCGGTATCGACCTTGCGGCCCTTGCCAAACTCCTCAAACACGCCCTGAATAACCGGCTGAATGGTGTCAAACACATCCTGCTGGGTGACAAACGACATCTCAAGATCAAGCTGGTAAAAATCGGTCGGTGAGCGATCAGCGCGCGGATCTTCATCGCGGAAACACGGCGCAATCTGGAAATACTTGTCAAAACCAGACACCATGATCAGCTGTTTAAACTGCTGCGGTGCTTGCGGCAGCGCATAAAAACGGCCCGGGTGTAAACGTGACGGGATCAGGAAATCTCGCGCGCCTTCGGGGCTAGGAGATGTAATAATCGGGGTCTGGAATTCGCGGAAATCTTTGGCCCACATCCGTTTGCGCATCGACGCAACAACATCCGAGCGTAGCTTCATGTTGGTTTGCAACTTCTCGCGGCGCAGATCAAGGTAACGATATTTCAGGCGGGTTTCTTCAGGATACTCCTGATCCCCAAACACCATCAACGGCAGCTCCTCAGAGGCTCCCAACACTTCGATGTCTCGAACAAACACCTCGACCGCACCGGTCGGGATTTTCGAATTGATCAGCCCCTCGTCGCGCGCCATCACAGTGCCATCAATCCGAATACACCACTCAGAACGCACCTTTTCGATCTCGGCAAACACCGGGCTATCGGAATCCGCAATCACTTGGGTAATCCCGTAATGGTCGCGCAGATCGATGAACAATAGCCCACCATGATCGCGCACCCGATGCACCCAGCCCGACAGGCGCACAGTGTCGCCCACGTTGGATTTGTTCAATTCGGCGCAAGTGTGGCTGCGATAGACGTGCATAGTTATCCCCTTAAAAGGCAAATTCAGGTTTGATGCCGATACACCTTGCAAACCGGCCAAAGTCAAGGGAACACCCCACATTTGGCCTCTCTTTATGCACAAATATCCCCGCCGGAGGCTCCAAACTGCCAAATCCTGCACAAAATTAACCTGTTAAGCACGGGATAAGCCACAAATAAGCCACCCGCAGACCTTGCGCCCCGCCGCCGCTGATCTATAACCCTCAAGAATTTGCCGAAATTTGCCGCTAGGGGACCAGCCAAATGCCAAAAAGAGATGACATCAAATCCATCATGATAATTGGTGCGGGTCCAATCATTATTGGACAGGCCTGTGAATTTGACTATTCCGGTGCCCAAGCCTGCAAAGCGCTGCGCGAAGAAGGCTACCGTGTCATTCTGGTCAACTCCAATCCGGCCACCATCATGACCGATCCGTCGCTGGCGGACGCCACCTATATCGAGCCGATCACCGCTGAAATGGTCGCCAAGATCATTGAAAAAGAACGCCCCGATGCATTGTTGCCCACCATGGGCGGCCAAACCGGCCTGAATACAGCGCTGGAATTGGACGAGATGGGGGTTTTGAAAAAATACAATGTCGAGCTGATCGGCGCCACCCGCAAATCCATCGAGATGGCCGAGGACCGCAAGCTGTTCCGTGAAGCAATGGACCGCATCGGCATTGAAAACCCGCGCGCCACCATCGCCGAAACCCTTGAGGAATGCATGGCCGCACTGGATGATATCGGCCTGCCAGCCATTATCCGCCCCGCCTTCACATTAGGTGGCACCGGCGGCGGCGTCGCTTATAACCGCGAAGATTTCATCCATTTTTGTACCACGGGCCTCGATGCCTCACCGGTCACCCAAATCCTGATTGATGAATCGCTGTTGGGTTGGAAAGAATTCGAAATGGAAGTCGTGCGTGACAAAGCCGACAACGCCATCATCGTTTGTGCAATCGAAAACATCGACCCGATGGGCGTGCACACAGGTGATTCCATCACCGTGGCCCCTGCCCTAACCCTGACCGACAAAGAATACCAAATGATGCGCACGGCTTCGATCGCGGTGCTGCGTGAAATCGGCGTCGAGACTGGCGGCTCCAACGTGCAATGGGCGGTCAATCCGGCCGACGGGCGCATGGTGGTGATCGAAATGAATCCCCGCGTGTCGCGCTCCTCAGCGTTGGCGTCAAAAGCCACGGGCTTCCCGATTGCCAAAATCGCTGCCAAGCTGGCGGTCGGCTACACGCTGGACGAGCTGGACAATGACATCACCAAAGTCACGCCAGCCTCCTTTGAGCCAACCATCGACTATGTCGTCACCAAAATTCCGCGCTTTGCCTTTGAAAAATTCGCAGGCTCGCCCCCGTTGCTGTCGACCGCGATGAAGTCAGTCGGCGAAACCATGGCGATTGGCCGCACCATCCACGAAAGCCTGCAAAAAGCGCTGGCATCGATGGAAACTGGCCTGACCGGATTTGACGAAGTCGAGATTGAGGGCGCCCCTGAGAAGGCCGCGGTGATCCGCGCGCTTTCGCTGCAAACCCCTGACCGGATGCGCACCATCGGTCAGGCCATGCGTCACGGCCTGACCGATGATGAAATCCACGCAGCCACCATGTATGATCCGTGGTTCTTGGCCCGCATCCGCGAGATCGTCGAGGCCGAAGCCGTGATCCGCGAAAACGGTTTGCCCACCGATACGCACGGCTTGCGTAAGGTTAAGATGATGGGCTTTTCCGACGCGCGACTGGCTATCTTAACCGATCAGCCAGAGACCGCCGTGCGCAAGGCCCGGATCGCTCTGGGCGTCATCGCTGTGTTCAAACGCATCGATACTTGCGCCGCCGAATTCGAGGCCCAAACCCCTTATATGTATTCAACATACGAGGCCCCTGCGATGGGCGACGTCGAGTGCGAAGCGCGGCCCAGTGACAAGAAAAAAGTCGTGATCCTAGGCGGCGGACCAAACCGCATTGGCCAAGGCATCGAGTTCGATTACTGCTGCTGCCACGCCTGTTACGCCCTGACCGAACAGGGCTATGAGACCATCATGATCAACTGCAACCCCGAAACCGTGTCGACAGATTATGACACCTCGGATCGGTTGTATTTTGAACCTGTCACCTTTGAACATGTGATGGAAATCCTGCGGGTTGAGCAGGAAAACGGCACTCTGCACGGGGTGATCGTGCAGTTCGGTGGCCAAACCCCGCTGAACCTCGCCAATGATCTTGAGGCCGCGGGCATTCCGATCCTTGGCACCACACCAGACAGTATTGATCTGGCCGAAGACCGTGAGCGTTTTCAGGCGTTAGTCAATGATCTTGGCCTGTTGCAGCCCAAAAACGGCATTGCCAGAACTGACGCCGAAGCGCTTGAAATTGCCGAAGATATCGGCTTCCCGCTGGTGATCCGCCCCTCCTATGTGCTGGGTGGCCGCGCCATGGAGATCGTGCGCGATATGGCCCATCTGGAGCGCTATATCTCCGAAGCGGTGGTGGTCTCGGGTGACAGTCCGGTGCTGCTCGACAGCTACCTATCCAACGCGATTGAAATGGATGTTGACGCGCTGTGTGATGGCAAAGAGGTCCATGTGGCCGGCATTATGCAACACATCGAAGAGGCCGGCGTGCATTCGGGTGACAGCGCCTGTTCCCTGCCGCCGTATTCCTTGCCAAAAGAGATCATCACCGAGGTGCATCGCCAAACCAAAGCGTTGGCTTTGGCGCTGAATGTGGTTGGCTTGATGAACATTCAATTCGCGGTCAAAGACGGCAAGGTTTACCTGATTGAGGTCAACCCGCGCGCCTCGCGTACCGTGCCGTTTGTGGCCAAAGCCACCGACAGCGCCATTGCCGCAATCGCCGCGCGGTTGATGGCCGGCGAGCCATTGTCAAACTTCCCGATGCGCCCGCCCTACCCCGAAGGCGCTGGCCCCGACACGCCGCTGCCGTTCGCTGATCCGATGTCGCTGGCCGATCCTGATATGCCGTGGTTCTCGGTCAAAGAAGCGGTGCTGCCGTTCGCCCGTTTCCCCGGTGTCGACACGATATTGGGGCCTGAAATGCGCTCAACCGGCGAAGTTATGGGCTGGGATCGCTCGTTCGCGCTGGCGTATCTGAAGGCGCAAATGGGGGCTGGCGTGGTGCTGCCAACCGAAGGTGTGGTGTTCATTTCAATCAAGGACATGGACAAAACAGATGCGATGGTCGAGACCGCTCTGCTGCTGATCGAGCTTGGATTTAGCCTGCTCGCCACCAGTGGTACTGCGGCTTGGCTGGTCGAAAATAAAGTGGTCTGCGATGTGGTCAACAAGGTTTACGAGGGCCGACCCAACATTGTAGATCGGCTAAAAGACGGCGAGATCGCTTTGGTGATGAACACCACCGAAGGCGCGCAAACCGTTGAAGACAGCCGCGAAATTCGGTCTGTTGCCTTGTACAAAGACTTGCCGTATTTCACCACCGCCGCAGCCATCCACGCAGTGACACTGGCGATGAAGGCGCGCGAAGAAGGCGAACTGGACGTGAGAAGCCTGCAAGGATAGGTGGCAAGGAAAGCCGGTAAGCACAGGCTGACTTTCCCGAAGACCGTGTCGTTAGCGTAAAGCAGATTAACGCAAATGCCGTCTTTTTGGATTTGGATATTAATACTCCAGCGCCGGACCGCGGACCTCCTCCAAACAACTGGTCGCGGCCAAAACCCAGCCCCGCGCTCGCATTTAAATTATAGGCCAATTCAGCCGTCACAGGCGCAACAGGCTTGGGCAATCGCGCCCCGCTGCTCTTTAAACAATCAACCCAATGAGTGCTGCACGGCGTGCTTTTGATCGCGGCACTGTGTGCTGCATTAAGCCCGCTAAAACTCGAGTTCAGGCACGTCTCCCAATCGGGCCAAAAAGACTGGGTCGTTAGGCTCTCCCAAATCAGGGTCGATTTCAATACGGTAAGCATCAACCCCAACGAAACTACCGGACGCAAATGAGCGCTCGGCACGATCAACGAGCTGCTCCTCGTTGGAACATTCGACCGATTTAGCAACAGATAGGGCAGCCGTTTTACCGCGAGTTCCGCTCAATCGCTCATACATTTGACAGATATAATGGGTCTTTGGACCGGTATGCTTTGTTTTCAACATGGAATCACCTCTCTACGATTGAGAACAAAGTAAGAACTTTCCTCGCCATAAACAAGTGATTAACGCAGCAACTGTTTGCCGCGCAGCACTCCCCCCTCAAATCATGCTCGCCTGCAACCTCAGAGAGGCTCGATTTGCCACAACCGGCTCACCACACGCGCCCCGAACGGCACTTGATAAACGAGCACCGAGCAAGGCATATTTTGACGGAAACGAACTGGTCTTGTCGCGCTAGTGTTCCGGTCTCTCAACTCATTTATGCGGCCTTTCGTTCAAATGCCAAGGGGCTTTTGCC
>JPUR01000112.1 GCA_001321835.1 Marinosulfonomonas sp. PRT-SC04 | reverse complement strand
GCCCAGACTGAAGAAAGTGATCAGCATTTTCTAACCCGCTTAGGGCGCAAGATTGGCGCGGTTGTTGCCCCTAAAGACGGGCACCTGTTGGTGACACAACGCCACTCGGGTAAAACGGCCAAGGGTGAACCGATGCCCACAATTCATGTAAACTTAACAAACCTCTTGTCTGACAGCGCCTACTATGTTCGGCTCAAGCCGCGCTCGAAATATTCCAAATTTATTGCCAACTGGGAAGATCACGCGACAGGAACCACGAAACAGGTGATCCTTGAAACGGGTGTAAAAGGCCCTTCATTCCCCCTTCGAGACAGCTTTCAGAATGAAGCCGAAGCCAGAAAAGCCGCGACAGCCAAGCAAAGAGAGATGCGCGCGGGCGAAGGGGAATTGTCGGTTGAAATTCTGGGCGACCCAACCGCTCGCGCCGAAGCGCCAATAAAAGTGGTGGGCGTTGCCCCTGATGCAGACGGCGATTGGATATCATCCACCGTCACCCACACTTGGGACTTTGGAGAGAACGGCGGCGCAACGACCACAGTGGACGCGCAGTATGGTATGGAAAAAGATGAAGACGATAATGATACAAAACCCAAACCGGCAGCGAAAAAAACAGCGGCAACAGGATCAGGTGAATACGTGTCAGTTCTAGATCGCTAAAACCCGCCGCAACAGGGAAAATCTTAGGGACAAACCTTTTGACCCAAAAAGACAAAACTTATGACCCGCTACAAACTGGCCGCCACTGAACTGGGCGAACTCATCGCCAATCAGGGCTGGCGCTTGGTTTACGGGGCGGGTGATGTTGGATTGATGGGCGCTGTGGCCAATGGCACGCAGGCGGCGGGCGGCGAGACCTTTGGGGTGATCCCTGTGCATTTACTGAATTGGGAGGTCGGCAAACGCGATCTGACCCAGTTCATTGTCACCGAAAATATGCACGAGCGCAAAAAGGTGATGTATATGAACAGCGACGCCATTGTGGTGCTGCCCGGTGGGGCTGGTTCCCTAGACGAGCTGTTCGAGGTGCTGACATGGCGTCAATTGGGCCTGCATGAAAAGCCGATTTATCTGCTGAACATCAATGGCTATTGGAACCCGCTGCTGGCGCTGCTGGAGCATGTGATTTCTGAGGGGTTTGCCGACGCCAGCTTGCAGGATTATTTCAGCACGCTTGATACGGTTGCGGATTTAACCGCCGCCTTGGAGCGCGATCTTTCCTGATGCAGCGCATTGATCGAATAGATCGCCAAGGCCAGCCAGATCACCGGAAAGGCGATGGCGTGCCAACGGCTGATCGCCTCGCCAAACACCAGCACCGCGATCCCGAATTGCAGCGTCGGGTTTAGATAGAAAATCAAACCTTGGGTGGCAAATCCCAGCCGCTTGGCCGCATAGGAAAACAACACCAGCGGCCCGGCGGTCACGGGGGCCATCAGCAAGATCAACAGACTGTCGCGCCAATTGCTGCCAAACACCCCGCCAGCACGCCCGTCAAACCCGACCCAGCCCTGAAAATGCACGCCCCACAGCCAGATCATTGCCAGCGGCAGCAGCAATAAAACCTCGGTGGTGACCGAAACCACTGGCCCAATGGTCAGCTTTTTCTTGATCACCCCATAGGTGACAAACGAGACCGCCAGCGCCAGCGAGATCCACGGCACCACCCCCAGCCCCCAAGCCAAAAACACCACAGCACCCGCCGCCAACATCACCGATAAAACCTGCACCAAGCCCAGTTTTTCCTTGAACAGCACAGCCCCCAACACCACCGCCAGCAGCGGGTAGATGAAATAGCCCAAGCTGGCCTCGACCATATGGTCCGCCTGAATGGCCCAAATAAACAGGCCCCAGTTTATCGAAATCACCACGGCCGACAGCACCATCACCAAAGACTGCGCCTTGGTTTTGAAAATCGCAACAACCTCGTTCAAGCGACCCTGCAGCGCCAAAATAATGCCAAATAACACCAGCGACCAAAGCGTGCGATGCGACAAAACCTCAAGCGGTGGCACGTGTGATAGCAATTTATACAGCAGTGGTGACAGGCCCCACAGCACGCAGGCTCCGATCATTGCAAGGATACCATGTTGAGTGCGCGTCATCTCAGTCTCTCACTTCAAGCCACTGGTACAGACCAAAAATTCCGCCCCAGAAATAAAAAACACCCCCCAAATCAGGAGGGCGTCACATCCGTTATTTGCCGTGCGATCAGATCGCATCAACCGCAGCTTGCAACATGTCGCGCACCGTGGCCATGGCCTTTGGCAGCGCAGGATTTTCGACCCCCACCATCGAGACCACCGGATCAACAGCACTGACTTCAACGCCACCGCCAACTTCGCGCAGGATCACATTGCAGGGCAACATCACGCCAATCCGTGGCTCCAACTCAATCGCCTCATAGGCCAAATTCGGATTGCAAGCGCCAAGGATTTTATACCCCGGAATATCCTTATCCAATTTGGCTTTCATCGTGGCCTGAACATCAATTTCGGTCATTATACCAAAGCCATTGTCAGCCAGCGCTGTGCGCGTGCGCGCCTCGGCGGTGGCCATATCAACATCGGCCAGTAGGCGGTTCAAAGTATAGCTCATTGATGTTCTCCTATTAGGCAACATGGATTGGGGAAGCACAAATGCGCTTCCCCAATATAATTTAGGAAGCGCTCAGGCGCTGCGCAACATTTTCCCAGTTCACCAGTTTGTCGAGGAAGTTTGACAAATAGACCGGACGTTTATTGCGGAAATCGATGTAATAGGAGTGCTCCCAAACATCGCAACCCAGCAAAGCAGTCTGACCAAAGCACAGCGGGTTAACGCCATTTTCAGTCTTAGTCACTTTCAATGTGCCGTCAGTGTCAACCACCAACCAGCACCAGCCAGCGCCAAACTGACCAGCGCCAGCAGCAGAAAACTGTGTTTTGAAATCAGCAACCGAACCGAACGCGTCGGTGATGCGGCTTTCCAGCTCGCTTGGCATGGCCGCGCCATTAGGCCCCATCATTTCCCAGAATTGGGTGTGGTTCCAGTGTTGCGACGCATTGTTGAAAATGCCGTTCTGCGCCACGGATTTCGCATCATAAGTGCCGGTGATGATGTCTTCCAGCGACTTACCTTCCCACTCGGTGCCGGCAATCAGTTTGTTGCCGTTATCAACGTAAGCGTTGTGGTGCAGATCATGGTGGTATTCCATGGTTTCTTTGGACATGCCGGCAGCCGCCAACGCATCATGGGCATAGGGTAGATCAGGAAGTGTAAAAGACATAGTGTCCCCCTTAAGTTCGCGTGAAAATCTATAAGGATAGATGCCGTGCGCAGCGGGGAAAGGTCAAGCCAAATTGCGAGGCCGGACCGTGACAAAGCAACCGATCAGCTCCAGCCTAGCATCACTGCCAGCGCAAAACATATTGCTTACACCTACATTTGGGCGATGTTTAACCTGCGCTTTTAGCACCCTCTTGCGCTGCGGGCTTACTCTCTTGCAACGCAGGCTTACAATTTTTTGCTTTATAGCGCTCAAGAAGGCCCTTATTTCTACGTTGATAGGCCAAGGCTTCAGCTTTATCCGCGCCCTTTAGATCCATGAAAAACAAAGCGGGGAAAAAGAGGATGGCCCCAACACCAACGGCAACAGCGTTGTTATTGGCTTTACGCTTTCGCTCGCCCATCAGGCCAGAAATTGCCGTGTTATTGATATTAATTTCCAAGGCCAAATCTTTGCAGCTCAAACGACTATCGTTCTGCTGAATTTGAGCCACGGGGGCGGCGGAACGTCCGGCACAACCATTCAAAGCAATGATCGAGGAGAGCAGAATTGCGATGGTCTTTTTCATTATAATCTCACTTGTCTAAAACGCTGGATGGGTAAATTTACGTTATTGGATTCGACAAAGGATAGAATGCCGGTGGTTACGATTCAACCCATTATGCGGCTGAAATGCCTTTTCTGTGCAAGCATCCTCGCAAGTCCAACCCTATGCGACGCGCCCTTAAAATACGTCGACTTCGCCGCCCTTTTGCGCCGCATTTGTCAGCAGATCAAACACATACTGCGCCACACTGCGAAACGCGACCAGCGTGATTTCATCCTTGCCAGACACCCAAAACGCGGCCGGCACTTGGGCCAAGCGCGAGCGCCGGATTTCACCGGATTTCAACGCTTGCATATCCACTGGCGCCAGTTTGGCCACCACCTCGCGCGCCCCTGCACCGCTCAAGGTGAACACCACGCGGGCGTCCGACACATTGGCCACCAACGAGTGGGTTTTCCCCAAGGCTTTGCGCAGCTTCGCAGCAACGACCTCGGCCTCGGCATGTGGCATCATCAGCAGCAATTCGTCCGGCGACATCCACGCCGCCCCGCTGCCGTTTTTCATCGCAATACAGCGCTGCTTCGGCATCTCAACCCCAACAGCCGCCTTCACGGCCTTGGCCACTTTGGCCAGTGACAAATCACAGCGCAACGTCAGCATGCCTTGCAGGCCCTGCTCTTGAACCTGCACATATCCATCCGAGGAAACACCTTCTAAGGCACTCACAACATTAGACATTCGCCTTCTCCCCATCTTTATCATAAAACACCGCATCGACAATTTTGGCAGGGATCAACGTGCCATCAAGACGGCCAAAATTGATCACCTCACCCATCCGATCGGGCCCATGCAACACCACCCCCATCGCAATGCCACGCTCCAGCGTTGGCGAATGATAGGTCGAGGTCACACGCCCCTGCATGTTGCGCTGCCCATTGGCATTCATCCCCTCAGCCAGTGCATATGCGCCGTCCGGCAATGTCGATCCATCAACGGTTTCCAAGCCCACCAACTGCCACCGCTCAGAGCTGGCCATATGCTTGCGCTGCTGCGCCCGCTTGCCCAGAAAATCGGTCTTCTTCTTCGAAATCGCCCATGACAGACCCAAATCCTGCGGGATCACGGTGCCATCGGTTTCATCACCAATCATGATGAACCCTTTCTCGGCCCGCATGATGTGCAACGCTTCGGTGCCGTACGCCATGATGCCAAATTCAGCCCCCGCCTCCAGCAAGATATCCCAAAACGCACGGCCCTGCGAGGCCGGTACAGAAATCTCGTAAGACAGCTCGCCCGAGAACGAAATCCGGTAAACCCGCGCATCAAAACCGCCAATATTGCCATCGGCCCAACCCATGAATGTCAGCGCCTCTTTCGAGAGATCCATGCCACCATTTTTTGGGCCACCGATTTTTTCCAAAACCTTGCGCGCGTTCGGCCCGACAACCGCCACTTGGGCAAACTGCTCGGTGACATTGGCGACATAGATTTTCCAATCCCACCACTCGGTTTGCAGCCACTCTTCCATCCACGCATGGATGGTTTCCGCCCCGCCCGAGGTGGTGTGACACAGGAAAGTTTCCTCATCAATCCGCGCCACCACACCATCATCCATCAAAAACCCGTTTTCCGAACACATCAGCCCATAACGACACCGGCCCGGTTTCAGGTTCGACATCATATTGGTGTACATCATGTCCAAAAACTTGCCCGCATCCGGCCCCTTAACCACCAGCTTGCCTAAAGTCGAAGCATCCAAAAGCCCAACCGCATTTCGCGTGTTGTTGACCTCGCGCGCCACCGCTTGTTCATAGTTCTCGCTGGCCTTCGGATAGCAATACGCCCGCCGCCACTGGCCGACCGGCTCCATATATGCGCCCTGCTCAACGTGCCACGCGTGCATCGGTGTGCGGCGCAATGGCTGGAAAATATCACCGCGCGCCTCGCCCGCAATCGCCCCCATTGAAATCGGAGTATAGGGTGGCCGAAATGTGGTGGTTCCGGTGTCAGGTATAGATTGACCCAAAGCATCAGACAACACAGCTAGTCCGTTGATATTACTTAATTTACCCTGATCCGTGGCCATCCCCAACGTGGTGTATCTTTTGGTGTGCTCAACACTGGAATAGCCCTCTTGAGCGGCCAATTGAACGTCGGAAACTTTGACGTCATTCTGGAAATCCAACCACATCTTGGCCTTCAAATCCGGCGTTGCTTTGGCGGGCATAATCCAGACTGGCAACATTGGCGCTTCCACTGTTGCCACCGCTTTTGGCGCATGCGTTCTGGTCGGGGTGAACCCTGCCGCCTTGGCCGCCGCTTTGCCAGCTTTCTGCGCATCCTTCAGCACATCCGGCGTGTCCATCGCGCCCGACGCATTGCCAGCGGTGACCACAAATCCCTGCCCCGCATCGCCGAGTGGCGGGCGTTTTGGATCAGGTGCGAAATGGGCCAATGCCTCGATCCAGTTCAGCTTGCCACCGCAATGCGACCACAAATGCACCACCGGAGACCAGCCGCCAGACATCGCAACACAGTCGCATTTGATCTCCTCACGCGCGCCGCCGTCGCCGTCTTGCAGACAGATATCAACGCTTTGAATGCGCTTGCCGCCGTTGACCATAGCAATGGCGCGGCCCTCTTCGACACGGATGCCAAGGGCGCGGGCCTGATTGGGCAGATCGCCGTCAACTTTGGGGCGGGCATCAATGATCGCGGGGATTTCCAGACCAGCTTTGTGCAGGATAATGGCGGTGCGATAGGCGTCATCATTGTTGGTGACAATCACAGTGCGCTGCCCGATGGCGACGCCCCAATTGACCAGATAATCGCGCACAGAAGCCGCCAACATCACGCCGGGAATGTCGTTGCCTGCGAACGACAGTGGACGTTCAATCGCACCTGTCGCGGTGACGATATGTTTGGCCCTGATCCGCCACAAACGATGCCGTGGCGCGTCCATTTCGGGGGCGTGATCGGTGATCCGCTCGTATCCCAGCGCATAGCCGTGATCGTAAACACCTGCGCCCATCAGGCGGTCACGAATGGTGACGTTTTTCATGCTTTTCAGGGTCGCGAGCGTGTCGGCAACCCAATCTTCGGCGGGCTTTCCGGCAATTTCAGCACCATCGACCGGCGCGCGGCCACCCCAATGGGCGGTTTGCTCGATCAGCAGCACTTTGGCACCGGATTGCCCCGCAGCCAATGCCGCTTGCAGGCCAGCAATGCCGCCGCCGACCACTAAGACATCGGTGAAGTAGTAGAAATGCTCGTAGCGGTCCGCGTCGCGGGTTTTTGGTGCGTTGCCAAGGCCTGCGGAGTGGCGGATGATTGGCTCGAACACATGTTTCCACGCCGCGCGCGGGTACATGAAGGTTTTGTAGTAAAAACCGGCGGGTAGGAAGCGCGAGATGTAGTTGTTGATGACGCCGACGTCGAAATTTAAGCTGGGCCAGTGGTTTTGTGATTTGGCGGTTAGGCCGTCGAACAGCTCAGTGGTGGTGGTGCGTTGGTTTGGCTCAAAACGGCCGTCTTCGCCCATGTTAACAAGGGCATTTGGCTCTTCGGCACCGGAGGCGACCACGCTGCGGGCGCGGTGGTATTTGAAGGAGCGGCCCATCAGCATTTGGTCATTGGCCAGCAGGGCCGAGGCCAGTGTGTCGCCGACGTAGCCGCCAAGCGATTTGCCGTTGAAGGTGAAGGTGGCGGGGGCGGTTTTGTCAAGGAAACGGCCCGTTGTTAGGGTGCCAGTGTTTGGGATGCGGGTGCTCATGTGGCGAGTCTTTCGCTTGTGGATATTTCGGAGCCTGCGGCGCAGGTATTTAGGGCAAGAAGAAGCATCAGAAGCCCTGCCAATTGGGGCGTTTTGCTTTGATCTTTTTGATTAGGGCGGCGGGTGGCTCAAAGGTTTGGGCGCTGTAGGTGCCGAAGACCTCGAGGGTCATGGTGCAGCGGGCGGCGTGGAACCATTTTCCGCAACCGTTGACGTGACGCCAGCGTTCGAAGTGTACGCCTTTGGGGTTTTTGCGCTGGAACAGGTAGGTTTTTAGTTCGTCATCCGAGGCACCGGTGGCGTGGCGGGGCAGGTGTGCTTCGCCGTCGCCGTGCAGGTCGGTTTCTTCGGCTTTTACACCGCAGTATGGGCACTCAAGGATTAGCATTCACAAACTCCACAGTTGATATTTCGATATACTGTGCCCATATTATGCACATGGATGTATTTTTGAAACTTCTCCCGCTCATTTTTTTGGTCACTCTCGTCGTGTTTTTTATCCGCGCCGGAGCAAAAAAAACGCCGCATGACAAAGGTAATATTCGTGGTGGCGGCTCGGGAAATGGGACTGGTCTGCGCTAACATCAATGTGCCACCCCCGCCGCGACGCTCTCATCAATAAAGCGTCCCTCGGCAAAACGGTCCAGTCCGAACTCGGAGCATAGTGATCCCGGTGTGCCGTTGGCCACCAGTTCGGCCATTGCCCAGCCTGATCCCGGGATGGATTTAAACCCGCCCGTGCCCCAGCCGCCGTTGATGAAACAACCGCCAAGTGGGGTTTTTGAGATGATCGGTGAGCGGTCTCCGGTCACGTCAACAATGCCGCCCCATTGGCGCAGCATTTTGAGGCGAGAGACCATCGGGAAGGTCTCAACCAATGCCCTTACGGTTTCTTCAATATGATGAAAAGAGCCACGTTGGGTGTAGTTGTTATAGGCGTCGGTGCCGCCGCCGATCACCAATTCGCCCTTGTCTGATTGCGAGATATAGCCGTGCACGGTGTTGGCCATCACCACCACATCAAGGCAGGGTTTGATCGGCTCTGACACCAAGGCTTGCAGCGCGACGGATTCCATTGGCAGCCGGAAGCCCGCCATATTGGCCAGATCGCCAGAGTTGCCCGCCACCAGAATGGCGAGCTTTTTGCAGGCAATCGCGCCACGCGAGGTTTGCACGCCGGTAACTTGGCCATCTGCCTGATCAACGCCGGTGACTTCGCATTTTTGAATGATATCCATGCCCATATCCGAGCAGGCGCGCGCGTAGGCCCAAGCCACCGCATCGTGCCGTGCCGTGCCGCCGCGGGCCTGCCATAACGCGCCCAAAACCGGGTAGCGCGGGCCGGAGATGTTGATGATTGGCACAATTTCCTTGACCCGTTCTGGGCCGATGAATTCTGTCGTCACGTTTTGAAAGGCGTTGGCCTGTGCGGTGCGTTGAAAGCCGCGAATTTCATGTTGGGTTTGAGCCAGCATCAGCACGCCGCGCGGGGAAAACATCACGTTCATGTTCAAATCTTGCGACATGGTTTCGTACAAGCCACGGGCCTTTTCATAGATCGCGGCTGACGGGTCTTGCAGGTAATTGGAGCGAATGATGGTGGTGTTACGGCCGGTATTGCCGCCGCCAAGCCAGCCCTTTTCAAGGATCGCGACATTGGTGATGCCGAAGTTCTTGCCCAGATAATAGGCGGTGGCCAAGCCATGCCCGCCAGCCCCGACGATCACCACGTCGTAGGCTTTTTTCGGCTCTGGCGCGCGCCATGCTTTGCCCCAACCGGTGTGATAGCGCAGTGCTTCGCGTGCGACGGCAAATGCTGAATAACGTCTCATTAATCGAATCCCCTATGAGGCGGCTTTACCCCTGCATAAATACTGTGGTGGATTGGTCAAGTTTGGCCGCGCCCGCCTGCGGCATATTGTGGAAAATATGCGACATATCAGTGGATGTTTTCCGGATCATTCTAGCAATCAAAGCCTCAAACCATACGGTGATCTGTCTGCGACGTATTCGCCCTTTTGTAAGGGGCGAATACGCGCTACATGAGGGGGGAATTTATCAGGCGAGAGAGACACTATGTGGTTCTGGATTATTATCGGAATGTTAATCCTGTTGATGCTATCACAGTTCGTGCTGGCGTTTTTTCGCGGGCACGATACGGGTATCAGTGCGGCAGAGTTTGATCTGCACGTTTACCGCGATCAGCTGGACGGGGTCGCGCGCGATCTGGAGCGCGGCGTGGTCAGCCCTGAAGAGGCGGCGCGCATCAAGGTCGAAGTATCACGCCGCTTGCTGGATGCCTATAAGGCGGTTCAGGACGCAGCCGCCGTAAAGCCTGCACCGCGCGGGGTGACCTATGGCGCGATCGTGGTTTGCGCAGCGATTTTGATCGGCAGCATCGGGGTTTACCGGACCATTGGCGCGCCGGGATATCCGGACTTACCACTGAAGCTGCGGATTGCGGATGCCGAAGAAATGCGTCTGCAGCGACCAAGTCAAGCCGAGGCCGAGGCCTCGATGCCGGCCAATATGATTGAAGTTGATCCACGCCATAAAACGCTGGTGGAAAAGCTACGGCAGGCGATCGCCTCCCGTCTCGATGATCTCAAGGGCCACCAACTGCTGGCTGGCAACGAGGCGGCACTTGGCAATTATATCGGAGCTTACCGCGCCCACATTCGGGTGATCGAGCTGAAGGGCGAGGATGCCGATGCCCGCGATTTGGCCGATCTGGCCCATCTGATGATCATGGCTGCTGGTGGCTATGTCTCGCCCGAGGCAGAAACTGCGCTGAAACAAGCACTAGATCGTGACCCCAATGAGGGTAAAGCGCAGTATTACTCTGGCCTGATGTTTGCCCAAAATGGCCGCCAAGATATGGCCTTCCGGCTGTGGCGCGACCTGCTTGAAAAAAGCGCACCGTCTGATCCGTGGGTCGGGCCAATCCGTGGACAGATTGAAGAAGCCGCCGATTGGGCTGGGGTGGATTACACCCTGCCCAAACTTGACAGCGCGCCTCTCCTTGCGGGTCCCGATGCCGATGCGGTGGTGGCGGCCTCGGGAATGACGGCTGAGGGTCGCCAAGATATGATCGCCACTATGGTGGCACAATTGTCAGAGCGTTTGGCGTCTGAGGGGGGCTCGGCACAGGAGTGGGCTCAGTTGATCGGTGCGCTTGGCGTGCTGGGCGATACAGACCGCGCGCGAGCAATTTGGGGTGAGGCGCAGGGCGTGTTTGCAGCTGATGCGCAGGCGTTAGAAATGATCCGCGCTGCGGCTGAACGTGCGGGTGTGGCCGAGTGATTTATGAGGACATAGAGAGCTTTGTGGACGCCGTTGCGCCAATGCAGGCAATTGCTGGCCTTGATCTGGGCGAAAAAACCGTCGGGGTGGCGGTGTCGGACAGTTTTCTGACCGTGGCGTCTCCGCTGGAAACCATCCGGCGCAAAAAATTCGGCATTGATGCGGCCAAAATTTTAGAGATCGCGGCGGCGCGTGAGCTGGGCGGATTCATTCTGGGGCTGCCTTTGAATATGGACGGGTCTGAAGGCCCGCGCTGTCAATCAACCCGCGCTTTTGCTCGCAATCTGTCGCGTCTGACGGAGCTTCCGATCGGTTTTTGGGACGAGCGACTGTCAACCGTTGCAGCCGAGCGGGCTTTGCTTGAGGCGGATACATCGCGGGCGCGGCGTGCCGAAGTGATCGACCATGTGGCGGCGGGATATATTCTACAAGGCGTGTTGGACCGGATCGGGTATTTGAAGCGTGGATGAGGTTTGGCAACGCGACGAGGTTGACTCGCCCTGCATCAACATCTGTGTGATCCACCCCGAGGCGCGGCTGTGCACCGGCTGTTATCGCAGCATTGACGAGATCAGCGCGTGGTCACAGATGAGTGGCGATGAGCGTGCCGATTTAGTGGCTGAGTTGCCTGCGCGGGCCGCGTTGGTGGTGAAGCGTCGGGGCGGACGCGCGGCGCGATTAAAGCGGTTGTGATTGGGGGCTTATGTTGCGCCAGATATCTCCGGCTGAGGTATTTAAGAAAAGAAGAAGGCGGTGCGATTTAAAAGCCCGCAGCTTTTCTCAGCATGTTTAGGGCCACCAATATTAAGAAGAATGCAAACACCCGTTTTAACGGTTTTGGATCCATTTTATGGGCCAGCGTCACCCCGAATGGCGCTGTGATCAATGTCATACTGATGGTCAGTATGAAGGCGGGCACATTCACGGCGCCAATGGTATAAGGTGGGCGCGACGCGAATGGGATATCCAGCAGTAGAAAGCCGATCACCGAAGGCACGGCGATCAACACCCCAAGCCCTGCGGCGGTGGCGACAGCACGGTGAATCGGGGTGGCGTAAAGGCTCATTAAGGGCACCCCGAATGATCCGCCGCCAATGCCCATCAGCACCGACATAAAGCCCAGCATTGGTGACAGGATGGCGCGGCGCAGGCCGGTTGGCATTGCATTGCCCAACCGCCATGTATCGCGGCCAAACCCAAAGTATAGCCCAATAACCATGCCCAAAACACCGAAAATTCCTTGCAGCACCACGGAGCGCAACGAGGCCGCGACCAGCACGCCGATCGCGGCGCCGATCACAATGCCGGGGGCAAAACCGCGCAAGATATCCCACTCAACCGCGCCCTTTTTATGGTGGCTGGAGACCGAGCGCAGAGACGTCACGATAATGGTGGCAAGCGAGGTCGCAAGGCAGACCTGCATCAGTTGATCGCCATCATATCCAAGGGTCGAAAAGATATAGAAATAGGCGGGCACCAATATGATCCCGCCCCCAACCCCCAACAGCCCCGCCATCACACCGGCAAAGGCACCAGTCGCCAGCAACAGCAAAGCCATCGGAAGCAAATCTGTCATTTCAGGCATGGTTTATCCACTCACATTTGTCTGTGGTTGATCCTGCACAGATGCAAGGGCGGCGTCCAGAACTTCTGTACCGGCGCCCTCGACATGTGAGCGTTCCGACAGGGTGCGCCGCCAACCACGGGCACCGGGACGACCATGAAACAGGCCCAGCATATGGCGGGTGATCTGGTTTAACCGCCCCCCGTTGGCCAAATGCCGTTCGATATAGGGGCGCATTTCATCGACCACTTGTTCGGTTGTCTTGCCACTTGATCCACCGAATATCTCGGCATCTGCCTGTAGTAAAGCCTGATCCGGCGTGTGATACGCAGCGCGGCCAATCATCACCCCGTCCAGCCCCGCATCCAAAAATTCACGGGCCTGCGCCAACGTGGTGATGCCGCCATTCACGGAAATATGCAGATCGGGGAAATCGCGTTTGATTTGCAGCACCAGATCGTAATCCAGCGGCGGCACATCGCGGTTTTGTTTGGGGCTAAGCCCCTGCAACCACGCCTTGCGGGCATGGATGGTGAAGCGCGTCACACCGGCGGCGCGCACGGTTTCGATGAACGCTGGCAAGGTCTGCTGCGGGTCTTGTTCGTCCACCCCGATGCGGCATTTCACGGTGACCTCGACATCAGACGCCTCAATCATCGCCGCCACACATTCAGCGACCAAATCGGGCTGCTGCATCAACACCGCCCCAAAGCAGCCAGACTGCACCCGATCCGAGGGGCAACCGATGTTCAGATTGATCTCGTCATAGCCCTCGTCACAACAAATTCGGGTGGCAGCGGCCAACTCGACGGGATCAGATCCGCCCAATTGCACCGCGACCGGATGCTCAAACGCATCAAACCCCAGCAAATGCCGTGCACCACCGCGCACCAAGGCCGGAGAGGTCACCATTTCGGTATAAAGCAGCGCATTTGAAGACATCAGCCGGTGCATATAACGGCAATGGCGGTCGGTCCATTCCATCATAGGTGCAACGGACAGCCGCGCCGCATCGCAAGCTTTTGTTTTTATTGATTTATTACTCATATTTACGTCATGTTGCCTATATTTCTAATCGATCATTCTTGCACATTTCTGCTTGTTTTTGTTTATTATTTGTAGTCTGAACAACACATGTTGTTCAAATATACCAAAAATGTTGTTCAGATATGACCCAAATAAAAGAACGAAAACGCAAAGACGGCTCCATTGCTTATGTCGCACAAATCAACATAAGGCAAAACGGTAAATGGGCGCACCGAGAATCGCGGTCATTTGACAAGAAATCATCAGCTGAAGGATGGTTCAAAAAACGGATGAAAGAAATCCGCAGTGCAGGCGAAGACCTGACAAACATCAAGAGCAAAGGCCGCAATCTAAGCACTGCAATTGACCGCTATATTACGGAAAGCGTCAAAGAAATTGGCCGGACCAAGGCTCAAGTGTTACGGTCAATCAAAGAATACGATCTAGCCGACATGCCCTGCAACGAAATCAAAAGCCATGATATTGTGCAGTTTGCTAAACAACTCGGCGCAACACGGACACCAGCCACAGTTGGCAACTATATGTCTCACCTTGGGGCAATATTCGCCATCGCTAGACCCGCATGGGGCATCCCGCTAGATCAGCTGGCGATGAAGGATGCATTCTTAGTCTGCAACAGACTTGGCATCACAGGTAAGGCAATGAAACGAAACCGCCGCCCAACGCTTAACGCTTAACGAACTTGATGCCATCCTAACCATGTTTGAGGACAAGCACCTGCGCCGCCCCAACTCCATTCCGATGCACCGCATAGTCGGGTTTGCGCTATTTTCCACGCGACGGCAGGAAGAAATAACACGGGTATCATGGAAGGGGCTGGATATCGATCACAGCCGTGTGTTCATCAAAGATATGAAGCACCCCGGTGACAAAATAGGGAACGACGTGTGGTGCGACTTACCTGCCCCCGCCATGGCCATCGCACTAGCTATGCCAAAGAAGACGCCATTGGTGTTTCCCTATAACAGCAACACCATCAGCACCGCATTCACGCGGGCATGTAAAGTTTTGGGAATTGAAGACTTGCGTTTTCACGACCTTCGCCATGAAGGCGTAACGCGCTTGTTCGAAATCGGCGAAACGATTCCACAGGTTGCAGCCGTGTCTGGGCACCGCTCGTGGTCTTCATTACAGCGATATACCCACATCAAACAGACAGGCGATAAATACGAAGGATGGACATGGCTAAAAAAACTATCCGAAAAATGATATAGCCCGACTGCAAACCGTCCCTAAATGTAAAAAGCCCGTTCCAGGTAAGGAGCAGGCGTTATTGTAATGTCGGAGCAGCGGGCCTTGGGGCCATGAGTATCCAAAGGCAGTTCCCAGCCCCAAAACGGGCATTCATGTTGTGAATTGGGGCAAAAACCGTGCCCGCAATTCCTCAGTCCAAACATTGAACAACTGACATTTCGAAAGGATTAGAAACCTAGCCACTTGCTGACAATTAAAAACCTCATAAGGGCCAAGAAGCGCAGTATCGCTTTTGAAGGCGTGGGCAGTCAAACAGTTTCTTAGGCATTCACATGAGTTAATAGCATCCGGCAATGATAACTCAACGTCTCGCACTCTCTGACCATCGCTGTAATTTGTGAGAGAATTCCTTACAGGCTCAGGTTTAACTTCGGTCTCATCACCTCTAAGAATCCAATCGATTGTTCTGTTCGGACCAATGTTCGCATCTAACAACCGCTTTTCGATTTTTTTCAAAACTTTGGGGTTCCATTCATAAGTTGAACCTTTGATCCACCTCGGATTCTCGCGGCTTGATGGAATACCTAATCCCAATTCCTCGATTGCAGAGTAAGCAAGGTTTACCGCCACTGACGTTCCAACATGAGATGAAAACTCGCAACTATGCTTTTCAAAAATCTGACCATGTTGTGGATGCATTGAATGTGGAGAAACGCTCTCTGTCGAAATGCTGTGAGCAAGCTTATGAATTGCATATACTAATTTGCTGTCGGACCATGCTTTTGCTGCAATCGCTACAGCGGCTACAAGCTCTTCACGCCAGATGAATTTTTGGAAGTACCCGTCGGTGCGAAATACATTTTGAAATATGCTTTCGCGTTCAATTGGGTCGTCAGGAATTAGGAAACTGGCTCCATCAAGCCCGAACCGATCGGGAAAACCTACCAGCATTAGCAAGGACGCACGTATAAGCTCTATGATATTTTCCGCATCATCTTTTTCTGTCGCAAATAGGAGTAATTGCCCGTGTTCCTGGCCCTCTTGAAGAGCGGGGCAACTGGACAAGGCCGATGCTTGAGAAAACTCGGCCATCCCATTAGCGGAGAATCTGAAGCGAGTGGACGGGTCGGTAATACTGCTTGTTGTCCAACCCGCGTCAGAGCAAATCGCGTGGATGAGATCGATTTCATCCTGCTTGAAAATGAAAAAACTGCAAAAAATTAGCATAATTACTTTCCTGAAAACTTGACATAGAGCGCCTCGATGGACTGCCCTTCATATGAGTACATGAATCCCGAGCTCTATGTTGAAAACCTTTTCGTACGAGTTTGCCAGAACTTTGCAAAGCACACTAACTGCGCATTGCCGCCGTTGACCATTAAACACAGCGCGAAAATCCTGACCGAAAACGTCAGATGACCGCTCCCAGCCCCAAAGCGGACGTACCTATTCTACACTCAGGGCGGAATTCGGGCTTTTTCGCTGGCGCGATTAGGCTCAACCAAGGTCAGGACAGAGGATGTTCGCGGCAAGTGCAGAGCGATCCAAATTGTCTCAAAATCGGATATCTATACTCTGAGTCATTGAAATTCCGAATATTTTGTTGACGTTTTGTTTTGGATGGATTCTTAATTGGTCATGATACGCCCTAATTTTCTTTCTGCCGAAGAACGTCATGAACTTGAAGGCTGCGTTCGTCGCCAGCGTGAAGATCACGGAATTGCACGGCGTGCAAATGCTGTTTTGCTGTTGGATGACGGCGAAAGCTGCGCACAGATTGCGAAGTTTCTCTATCTCGACGATGATACCATCCGTGGCTGGCATAAGGCCTATCGTGAGAATGGTTGGGATGCTCTTGCCGTAGATGGGTGGCAAGGCGGGCAATCGCAGATGACGGCGGATCAAGAGGCCGAACTGTGCACATGGCTTGAGGGGCATTTTTGTCGTTCCACAGGTGAAATACGAGTATATATCAAGTCCAAGTTTGGCCCGAGATATTCCCATTCAGGTTGCTTGAAGCTGTTGCGTCGTCTGGGCTTTGAATACCGCAAGCCAAAGGCACTGCCGCATGTGGCTGATGAGACAAAACAGGCCGAATTCATCGCGTTTTATGAAGCCCTGATGAATAACTTGCCAGCAGATGAGACCGTTTATTTTGCAGATGCCGTACACCCCGAACACCAGACCAAGCCCGCCTTCGGTTGGGTGCGTAAAGGATCAAACCCTGCTGTCAAAACCACCTCAGGTCGAGGGCGCGTCAATATTCACGGCGCAATTTGCTTGGAGAATTTCGACGCGCCTTTTGTTGAGCCTGTCACTGTTGACAGCAACAGCGCGGTGCAGCTTTTAGCCAAAATCCAAGCCAATAACCCAACAATGTCGGCTATTCACGTGATTTGGGATAACGCCGCCTATCACCGATGCGATGCTGTCAAAAAATGGCTCGCTCGCCCGGGCTGCCGTATCCGCCTGATCCAATTGCCACCCTACTGCCCCCACTTGAACCCTATAGAACGTCTTTGGGCCGTCATGCACGCGCATGTCACCCACAATCACTTCTACGCAACACAAAAACAATTTGCTGAGGCAATACTCCGATTTTTCCGAAAGGTAATTCCTGAAAACTGGCGAAGCTTCCGAGATCAAGTCACAGACAATTTCCGCATCATATCACATCAGAACTTTCGGGTATTGGAGTGAGAGGGGTATA
>JPUR01000111.1 GCA_001321835.1 Marinosulfonomonas sp. PRT-SC04 | reverse complement strand
CCCCACGGGCCTGTATATAAAGGCTTCGATATATTGTTTCGTGTGACACCTGTTTATGTGGCTCCTCCGGAAATACCCGTTTCAACCAGCCCGCAATCTGCTCGGGTGACCACTTGCGGCGCAGCTTGGCCGATACTGTGGCGCTTAAGTCCGGGTAGCAAGCCAGTTTGCATTTCTTAGGTCGCAGGGCACGCTCCCATGCCGCTTGATCAGAAGCCGTTGCCCGATAATCTGATGGCCCACCATTACGTCTGACTTCGCGACAGATCGTCGAGGGCGCACGGCCCAGTTTCAGGGCAATCGCACGCAACGAATGTTTGATGCTCAAGCCTCTGGATATCTCTTCGCGCTCGGCAAGACACAACGCTTTCGTGCTCCGTTTCCGATCCGCAGGGCGAATGCCGCCCGTCGGCGAGATTACCGAAAAGACCGATGACGATTGTCGCTCAAACACCCGCCCAATCGAACTCATCGATTCTCCGCGTTGCCAACGATCCCAAATCTCAGCACGCTGTTCGGCTGAGTAATAAATACGGCGGCGATACTTCATTTTGAAC
>JPUR01000110.1 GCA_001321835.1 Marinosulfonomonas sp. PRT-SC04 | reverse complement strand
AGTTAGAGATTTATAGAGTTCCCGAGGCAACCTTTGCGACGATTTAATCAATCAAGAGATCACGCTTTCCGTGTCTTTGTTGGCAACTTTTACCAGCATGACATACCGAGAATGCCGCTCTACGAGCGTCGCGATATAGCTGTTTTTTGAGCCGCCAATTAAATCGCCTTCCCAGTGCCCAGGAATGGCCCGATCCTCAACGGATGCAGGTCTTTCAGTAATCGATACTAAGTTTTTGATTTGACCAAGCCCCTTCCGTTTTAGGCTGGCGTGCCGGGATCTTCGGATCGTACGCTTTGCCCTCAGGTGCTCAAGCAACGCTTTCTTCAGCACCCCACGGGCCGTATATAAAGGCTTCGATATATTGTTTCGTGTGACACCTGTTTATGTGGCTCCTCCGGAAATACCCGTTTCAACCAGCCCGCAATCTGCTCGGGTGACCACTTGCGGCGCAGCTTGGCCGATACTGTGGCGCTTAAGTCCGGGTAGCAAGCCAGTTTGCATTTCTTAGGTCGCAGGGCACGCTCCCATGCCGCTTGATCAGAAGCCGTTGCCCGATAATCTGATGGCCCACCATTACGTCTGACTTCGCGACAGATCGTCGAGGGCGCACGGCCCAGTTTCAGGGCAATCGCACGCAACGAATGTTTGATGCTCAAGCCTCTGGATATCTCTTCGCGCTCGGCAAGACACAACGCTTTCGTGCTCCGTTTCCGATCCGCAGGGCGAATGCCGCCCGTCGGCGAGATTACCGAAAAGACCGATGACGATTGTCGCTCAAACACCCGCCCAATCGAACTCATCGATTCTCCGCGTTGCCAACGATCCCAAATCTCAGCACGCTGTTCGGCTGAGTAATAAATACGGCGGCGATACTTCATTTTGAAC
>JPUR01000109.1 GCA_001321835.1 Marinosulfonomonas sp. PRT-SC04 | reverse complement strand
GATACCCATAAATCTTGCCACTGTCTTTCCATGCATCTCTAATCAAATCAGTTTGACGCTTGTCTTCCTTCGCCCTTTTGCTGAGTGGTTCCTTCAGCCATGCATAAAAACCGCTGGGATGAATGCGCAAACACCGGCACATCGCACGGACCGAAAACACTGGGCGATGCTCTTCAATAAACGCGTACCTCATTTTGCATCCTTGGCGAAGTACACGGTGGCCTTTTTTAGAATGTCACGCTCCTCAGTGACCCGGATTAGCTCCGCTTTTAGGTGTCGGATCTCACGGCTTTGACCGGTATCAATCTTGGCTCCTTTCGCTGATTGGGAAAGCTGTCCCTTCCATGTGTAAAGCGACTTTGTGCTGATCCCCAATCGCTCGGCAACCTCGCTGACCGCATAGCCTCGATCGATCACTTGCGCGACCGCATCGCGCTTAAACTCATCTGTAAATCTTGTTCTGGACATAACGTCCTCCTTGCTTCCAAAATTACCAAGCAAGGTGTCTACAAATCTAGGGGCTATTCAGACTTCGCGACAGATCGTCGAGGGCGCACGGCCCAGTTTCAGGGCAATCGCACGCAACGAATGTTTGATGCTCAAGCCTCTGGATATCTCTTCGCGCTCGGCAAGACACAACGCTTTCGTGCTCCGTTTCCGATCCGCAGGGCGAATGCCGCCCGTCGGCGAGATTACCGAAAAGACCGATGACGATTGTCGCTCAAACACCCGCCCAATCGAACTCATCGATTCTCCGCGTTGCCAACGATCCCAAATCTCAGCACGCTGTTCGGCTGAGTAATAAATACGGCGGCGATACTTCATTTTGAAC
>JPUR01000108.1 GCA_001321835.1 Marinosulfonomonas sp. PRT-SC04 | reverse complement strand
CGGTCTCTCAACTCATTTATGCGGCCTTTCGTTCAAATGCCAAGGGGCTTTTGCCACCTAGCGATGAATGCCGCCGCCGTGGGTTATAAAACCCGTTAATATATTGGAAGATTGCCCCTTCGGCTTGTCGCCTTGTGTCCCAACGGTTGCGCCAGATCAGCTCCGCCTTGATTGATTTAAAGAATGTCTCGACCATGGAATTGTCGTAACAATTACCTTTGCCACTCATGGAAACCTTGAAGCCATACTTTGACAGGCGTTGTTGATACTCATTGGAACAATATTGTGAGCCACGATCCGTATGGTGAATGCAGTCCTCCGGCGGTTGCCGTAACGCCACAGCCATATCCAGTGCTCTGATCGCTAAGTCACGCTTCATGCGATTACTGACAGCCCAGCCGATAACACGGCGGGAATACAGATCAAGAATAACGGCAAGGTAAAGCCAGCCTTCGCTCGTCCAGATATAAGATATGTCGCCGGCCCATTTCTGGTTCGGCGCATCAGCAGAGAAATCCTGATCCAGCAGGTTGGGAGCT
>JPUR01000107.1 GCA_001321835.1 Marinosulfonomonas sp. PRT-SC04 | reverse complement strand
CCTAGCGATGAATGCCGCCGCCGTGGGTTATAAAACCCGTTAATATATTGGAAGATTGCCCCTTCGGCTTGTCGCCTTGTGTCCCAACGGTTGCGCCAGATCAGCTCCGCCTTGATTGATTTAAAGAATGTCTCGACCATGGAATTGTCGTAACAATTACCTTTGCCACTCATGGAAACCTTGAAGCCATACTTTGACAGGCGTTGTTGATACTCATTGGAACAATATTGTGAGCCACGATCCGTATGGTGAATGCAGTCCTCCGGCGGTTGCCGTAACGCCACAGCCATATCCAGTGCTCTGATCGCTAAGTCACGCTTCATGCGATTACTGACAGCCCAGCCGATAACACGGCGGGAATACAGATCAAGAATAACGGCAAGGTAAAGCCAGCCTTCGCTCGTCCAGATATAAGATATGTCGCCGGCCCATTTCTGGTTCGGCGCATCAGCAGAGAAATCCTGATCCAGCAGGTTGGGAGCT
>JPUR01000106.1 GCA_001321835.1 Marinosulfonomonas sp. PRT-SC04 | reverse complement strand
CCCCCTAGCGATGAATGCCGCCGCCGTGGGTTATAAAACCCGTTAATATATTGGAAGATTGCCCCTTCGGCTTGTCGCCTTGTGTCCCAACGGTTGCGCCAGATCAGCTCCGCCTTGATTGATTTAAAGAATGTCTCGACCATGGAATTGTCGTAACAATTACCTTTGCCACTCATGGAAACCTTGAAGCCATACTTTGACAGGCGTTGTTGATACTCATTGGAACAATATTGTGAGCCACGATCCGTATGGTGAATGCAGTCCTCCGGCGGTTGCCGTAACGCCACAGCCATATCCAGTGCTCTGATCGCTAAGTCACGCTTCATGCGATTACTGACAGCCCAGCCGATAACACGGCGGGAATACAGATCAAGAATAACGGCAAGGTAAAGCCAGCCTTCGCTCGTCCAGATATAAGATATGTCGCCGGCCCATTTCTGGTTCGGCGCATCAGCAGAGAAATCCTGATCCAGCAGGTTGGGAGCT
>JPUR01000105.1 GCA_001321835.1 Marinosulfonomonas sp. PRT-SC04 | reverse complement strand
GAATATGAAATCCATACCCGCAAACTCTCATTATGAATGAGGGAGCCTCGGGGGGCAGGTCAGAAGATTGCCCCTTCGGCTTGTCGCCTTGTGTCCCAACGGTTGCGCCAGATCAGCTCCGCCTTGATTGATTTAAAGAATGTCTCGACCATGGAATTGTCGTAACAATTACCTTTGCCACTCATGGAAACCTTGAAGCCATACTTTGACAGGCGTTGTTGATACTCATTGGAACAATATTGTGAGCCACGATCCGTATGGTGAATGCAGTCCTCCGGCGGTTGCCGTAACGCCACAGCCATATCCAGTGCTCTGATCGCTAAGTCACGCTTCATGCGATTACTGACAGCCCAGCCGATAACACGGCGGGAATACAGATCAAGAATAACGGCAAGGTAAAGCCAGCCTTCGCTCGTCCAGATATAAGATATGTCGCCGGCCCATTTCTGGTTCGGCGCATCAGCAGAGAAATCCTGATCCAGCAGGTTGGGAGCT
>JPUR01000104.1 GCA_001321835.1 Marinosulfonomonas sp. PRT-SC04 | reverse complement strand
GTTTTATCACCGGGTGAGGCTTGCAATGAATGCGGCGGTGATTTGAAGGTCTTGGACGAAGATATCAATGTATTTTAATCGCTACTTCGGCGACTACTTTTCAAACGCTGACCCTCGATGCGAAATATTTGTTGATATACTAGAACGGGATAGATTAGGAATTGCGACAAGGCAAAGTTGAGGTGGCTTTAAGATGAAAATGAAGGCTTGGCGCATAATTAGTACTATGCTATTGAAAACATTACATTTTATTAACCATACTGGGAAGGGGTTAGCCCCGCCCGAGACCTGAACCTAATCAGGTCAACCGCCTTTTTGTATTCGGTAGCTATCTCCGAATGAAAAGACCGGTTGGGCGGGGTGCAAGGCAAGCCCTACGGCGGAAACGCTAACATTTGCTGACATGAAACGCAAACAAAAAGGCGTAAACAGAATGGCACGAGGCAAAGCAATATCCCGAACAGACGATATAATTATCAGATTGGGCATAGAATGTAAGACACCCATTAGTACGATTGCGAAAGAATTGGGCCGCTCGCGCCAAACAATTTACCAAAGAATTGAACGAATGAAAGCCACCGGTGAATTTAAGCAGCTTATGCTTGATCTAGGTCCGGCGAAATGAGTGAATACCCCTATGGCAAAGGCCCCCAGAGATTAATGGCAAAAATTGCGGTTGATGCGGGGTGCAAAGGCAACACAATGGGTGTGTTTTTCTACCTTTGCGCTCAAAAAATCGATTGGGTAACTGGGCAAACCACAGAAATTAGCCACAGGACAATCGGGCAAGAGATGGGGCTTGCGTACCACGCCGTACAGCGGGCGATAACAGCCCTGATAGGGGCGGGCGTCATGAAGCATGAAAAGAAGGGCGTGGTGTGGGCTAACGGGGCAGGGAGGGCCAATATATACCAGTTTTCCCTGCAACCTACCCCCTCCCCAAAACAGGGAAGAGCCCCTCCCCAAAACAGGGAAGAGCCCCTCCCCAAAACAGGGAACCACTATATTAATCCATATATTCAAAAGAGAGGCGCAAGCGCCCACAAGGACGCCCCTAGGCGGGGCGGGGGGGATAAAGTGAGTGAGGAGAGGGCGGGAGAACTACGCCAATTCAGCCGCGACCACAAAGCCCACGGAATGGACGAAGCGCGTCGACTAAGGGATGCGCGAGAGGCGAAAAAGCACACCGGCTGAACAGGCTCGGATAGATCAGCACCAAAGAGGGCGCTACGCGCCGCATGGAATGAAGAAAAGGAAAAGTTTTGGAAAACAATTTGAACCTACCCGCGAATGTTAAACGCATTACTCATATTGGCGCGATTTATGGGCGGGTGATTGCAGTGAACAGAAAGAAACTGGGTATTGATCAGGCGGAATTGGGCAAACTGGTTTCAATGAAACAACCGGCCATTTCTCGTTTGGAGCGTGGCGAAACCCGTTTGACCATTTATGATGCGGAGAATATTGCGTATGCTTTGGGAATGTCGTGGTCCGAGTTGATCCAAAAAATTGAAAAAGCCAAGCGTGCAATGTGGCGAGCGCACGTTAGAATTCTTCTCGACCATGTTGTGCAAGCTAATCCAATAGCTGCGCTGGATGCCGCCGCGATGGATCAGATTATCGCTTAGAATGAAGAAAGGTTTAAAATGTTAGAATGTGTGTTGATTGCTGGGATTGGTTTTATTCAGATTGAAAGCTATGGCAAAACAGGCGTTGATTTATTGGCACCAGTGGAGCTTTTAGGTATAACAATACCTCTAGATGGGACTGTAATAAAAACCGAACATGATTGGGACAAAGGCACAAAAACATTTACATTTGAACGCGACGGCAAGGACCGTGCTGTTGTTAAAGTGTTTACGTTCAACCATATGCGCGGGGAAAATGGCGCGGATGGAGTGGGTTATTCCGACTGGCACTTTCACGGTGTCGATAAAATCCTTGAGGGTTGCAAATAGCCACAAAAAAGCCCCGCCGCCTGAATCGGGCGGCGGGGCAATCTACAGCAGATCTCTTTTGCCTTCGTCGTCTTCTCGGACGCGCTCAAGATGGCCCTTATCGAACCATTCCAGAACACGGCCGAGTTGCCGCCAGTGCCAGCGATGTTGACGCTTGGCCGCTCGACTGCTGATAGTTTCGTCGGGATCTCCAAACAGAATTGTATTCAGGAGCTGATCGAGCGAGATCAACAAATTCCAGAAGTAGCGTTTCAAAAATCCTAACATTAGGCGCGGGGCAATTGGCGCTTGCGTGGGGTTGGCACCGAATTGGTGTTTGCGGGCTGCGGGCTGTGGTTTGGCCAGCGGTCGCCCCATTCGCGGGCCTTGCCCGTGTCAACGTGCATAAACCCAAGATGCGGATAGAAGCCAAAGCCGGTAAAGCCAACTTTCCGCGCCGCCGCCTCCAGCACAACCGGCTCGATGTTCGCCACCTGAATATCAAACGCCTTGGCTTTCAGGTGTTGCGATTTCTTGACACCGCCCACCTTGTTGTTGTGTTTTTTGCTGCGAAATGCGCTGGTCAGATGCAGCGGAACGCCGAGCAGGTCGCGCAAGGCTTGCAGCTTGTCCAGCGCCGCCACGTTGATCATTACACGGCCCGTGCCTTTGCATTTCAGCTCGTCGGGCGTGAAGTTTGGCCAGCGCCAAAATTCCATTGGCACAGCGGCTACGTTTTTGAATACAATCTTGTTCAAGTTGTCCATATTATCCCCATTCTTCTTTCGTTTGGTTTGGTTTCTGGTTGGTGTTTGCGGGTTTGGCATAAGGCGGATGCCGGATGTATTGGCCTTGGGTAAAACCTTGCAAGGATCGCGCACGATCCGCCCCCAATGATTGGGCCGCGACTGAAACGTCATTGTGATCACTCAGGCGCATGAAAAACGTGGTGGCGGCTTGTGATCTTATTTTGGCGTTGATCGAGTTTGGTTGCTGGCCCATCAAGCACATGCCGAATTTGCGGTGTCGGCCTTGGTACATAATCTTGCGCAACATCGGGGTGTTTTTGTAGAAGTATTCCGGCGCTTCGTCACAGATCGCGTAGATAGGATCGTCCGGTGTCGAGTGCGCCCATGCGGTGTAGATCGCGGCAAAGGCTTCCGTCCATTCACCGGAACAAAGCACCATGCGTCTGGCCCCTGAATACATCAAATCGCGGATTTCCAATGCGGTGCGGCACCCGTTGGTTTCAATCGGATCAATCACCAAAACACGGCTGTTGCCCAATTGTGGAAAGATTTTCTGTTTTGCGAAATAGGTTTTGCCAGCCCCACGGCCACCGTATATTGCCGTCACGCCAGCGGTGTCGATGTGCTCGATGTTGTCAGCCTTGCTCATGGTCGAGACCCTCGCTTTCCGCTTCCTGTTTTTTGGTAAGATTTCCGGTCTTTGCACTTTCCCGAATAACCGAAACGCAATTCCCGCCGTGAATAACCAAGGCCATAGCGAGACCCATCATTCCGCCTTGAGCTTCCAAGATCATGCGGGACAAAAACGGGCTTTTCTCGATCTGTTTATAAACTTCTTCGCTGGCCGCTAATCCGGCCTCATTGCCCGCCAAATCCGCAAGGCTGCAATCTGCTCCGGTGCGGCTCGCAACGTATCCGCCAAGCCCCATATGGGCAAAGGTCCACAATGATTGGAAATCTGGAAGCTGCATCAATTCAGCGGGCAACACCTCACCCGTGCCTGACGTATCGTCGCCATTGGCATCATCGTGCCGGATAAATGTTGCGACCGGCTCTTTTGGGTACAGGCTTGCGGGAATTTCGATTGCGTCACCGGCGCTCGGTTGCGCGGCCAAATACGTTTCCATTGCCTCAAGGGGATTATCTAGCATCAATCGGCCTCCATTACTTCACCAAACCACCCAAAAACGCCGCCTGATGCGGCTTGTGGCGGTTCTGGTGGGGTAGGGGGCTGAATAACCTCTTGCGGCACCTCTGGCGCTTCTGGGGTGTTCCGTTTGGTTTTGGCAAAGTCTCGATTGTAGGAATCGCGGCAAAAATCATCCAGCGGCACCCCGATAGAGCGGGCAAGGGCTTGCCAGCGGTGCAGGGGCACCTTGGTTTGAGCCTGTCGCCAGCGGTAAACGCATTGGACGGTAACGCCCATATTTTCGGCAACCTTAACCCAGCTAATGCCGCTGTCGCTTCGTGCGTTGGTTATTGTCGCTATTTCATGGCCAACTGTCATGCAATTTACCCTTATTAGATGTAATTTCACGTTTCACTCTACCCATAACAACAACAAATTTCAACTTATTTGTGGTTACAAAACAACAACTAAGTTGTTGTTATTTAACGTTATTTTGAGTTTTACACTGGGTTTTACTGTGCAAGGATAGGTTGTCTATCAAAGCAATCAATTAACCAATCAAACGAGGTACGAATATGAATAAATCTGGCATTAAAATGATGTTTATGGCCACTCTTGGCGTGATCATCGCCGAGGTTCTGCTGAACAAAACCCCGCTCAAAGATTTCCTCGCCTAATCGCAGAAATCTTTTGTCAAAATCAACAGTGAGGTTCACACATGGCAACCACTAAACCTGCAACAAAGCGCGCACGCCGCTATCACCCATCTAACATTCGGACATCTATGCCGGGTGAATCCGTGGTGAAAAAACTGCACTTGAACGGGATTTCCCGCCTAGCGCCGGAACTCTACGTCAGCCCAACGCATGGCAATGTTTCCGGCTATCACACCTTCAAGCTCAAAGTCGGGGATGCAACTTACCGCGCAATTACATTTGCAATTAAATGCGATGCTGAAGTTGTCGGCAAATCGGTTCGGATTGGTGGCATTCATTATCTGAAAACCGAGGTGCTGAATGAGTACATCGGAAATATCCGGTTGACGGCTTCAGGATCGACAATGCAGGAATATGATATTTCTGAACTTCTGATTAAAAACAGCTTCCACGAAATTTCATTCGGGCCGGTTTACACTGGTTTTGCCTTTCCGGGCGAATTCACGTTTTCCAGTGAGGCAATGACTGATGCGTTTGCATTGGGCACCAAGGGAATGCGGGATTTGACCCTGCACATCAAACCAAACAAAACCACATTTGACGAAACCACGATGGAAATCGTTGTTATGCCTTATGCCGTTGATCGGGTTAAGCCTGTTGGCTTTACGTTCACAACCGAGCGTATTTCCACGACATTTGCGGGCATTGGCAACCATACCTATTGGGATTTGCCAATCTCTGACGACATTCGTTCGTTTTGGTTGAAAGCTGACGGCCTCAAATACGTCAAGCTGACTGTTGATGGCACGGTAATGTTTGATATGGACGTTGCCCAATACCAAGCGTTTCTGATCGAAAAGCGGCGCAATGTCGATGTGCTGGAAGGCCAGTTTTATATCGACGTTTTTGCAGAACGTGAGCCGCGCACGATTGCCGCGCTTGATTTGAGCGAGGAGCGCAAACGCGATGCGCGGATCAAGCTTGAAGTGACAACAACCATGGTGAGCACACCTGTAGAGTTCATTATCGAGCATGCCGATTTGTATGATCGCATTCGCTAACTGATCCAGTAAAATCATGGGCGGCGGCGGTTTCCGCCGTCCATTTATCACATGCAAAAAAGGGGCCGAATATGTCTGAGATTGAAAGTTACTACACGGCTGGCCCAGTCAATTCAGACGGACGTTATAAAACGCGCCGTTCTGGGTTTGATGGATTTTTGGGCACTGTTGACGGGATCGCAAGTGTTTTTACCAGTGTGGGCCATGTCGTCGGGGCCGCTACTGACATTCGGGATGATGTCGCCGCCTCAAATGCTGTTTGGGATGATGCGCGATTGGACACTGATGAACGCGAGCAAAACATGCTGCTTAGATTTTTGAAGGTCGAGCGCGGCGATAATGTCCAGCTTTATTACGCTGGGGCGGCTGTCGCTCTAGCGTTCCTGTTTCTGCGATAAGGGGGCAACAAATGGTACTTCCACCACTCACAATTAGCCCAAACATTGCACCCAGCTCAAGCACAGGATCGGACGCACACAGAACGCAGATCACCCATGATTTTGGCGGCGTTGTGATCGGCACCTCAAAAACAATCGGGCAGCGTATTGCCGAGGGTGTTGCGATTGCAATTATCGCCGGTTTGGCTGGCAAATATATACTGGAAAAAATGAAATGAGTTTCAAAATTCGCGTTACGCAAAACCCACTGGATGCGGCATTCCAAAGCCATCTTAGCGATGAGGAATGGGCAGGGGCGCTTGAAGTCTCCGAGCGCCAAGATACGTTTGTATTGACAGTTTTGAGCGCCAAGGCTGATCCAATCGGTTACGCCATTTTCGGCCTTGATGATGGCGATATGGTCGCGGTTTATTATGCCAGGTCTTTTGTTAAGGGATTTGGCCCGCTGATGATGAAGCAATTCTTTGGTGTCGGGCAAATCCTTGGGAAACCGCTTCGTATGCACGTTAGCTCACTGCGCGACATTCAGGTGAAGGCCAAGATGTTTGGCGCTGAATTTAGCACTGATGCGGTTGACGGTGACGGCATTCTGCAAGGGGTGTTTTCCTAATGTCGAGTTCGTCAAAAGAAAAGGTTACTCAAACAACAACAAGCGAAACCGTTGATGCGCGGATCACCCTGCAAAAGGGCATTGTCTTGAAAGACAGCTTGCTAAACTCCAACGATGATCAGGTGGTTTCAGCGGCGCTCAAACCAATGGTGGCCGCGTGGGATATTATGGCCAAAAATGGCCGTTTGAACCTTCTTGAGGTTACGGGAATGGGCAATAAATTAATTGACCAACTCAACAAATCACAAATCAGAATGTCGAAAGAAGCCGAGGTAATTCTACGCGAGGGCACCAAGCAGTTTGAGACGCTTTTAAGGCAGCAAACGCTAACGGTTGAGCTTGTCGGCGATGTTTCAGGCCGAGCGTTTGATTTGACAGAAAGCGCTCTCGATGTGGTGGCCGAAGTTAAGACCGCAAATTTTGCGGAATTGTCTAAATCTGTAATGGTTTTCGCGCTGGCCGCGATGCTGATCAGCAGTTTATCAGGAAAAGGGTGAATACAATGATGCAAGGTGAGGTTGGAACATTCGACAGTCGGATGCACACGCGGGCTTATGACATTGCGCCACATGGCCGCATTAGCTTGGGGACTGGTGTATCTACGATTACACTTTTGCGATGTGATGCGGTGGCTATGCAGCTTGTCTCGGATCAAAATGCCATCCGCATAAACGAGGGGGCAACGCTGCCGCTTAACGGTGTGCAACGGTATCTACGCAACCCGTATTCAAAATCGGTTCGGGTTGAGATTTTGGAAGACCTGCCGGTCAGGCTAGCCCCGCGCCAAGATGAAACGGGGATGGGGTTTGTTGCCGCGCATGGTTCGCATATCGGGTTGCGCGATAATGATAACATTGCGGGCAAGCGCAAAGGGCTTATTTTGATGGCCAAGCGTGGTGATTTGTATTTTGATATTGCAACGTGGAATGGAACTAACGTTTCTCTTATCCCAGATGCAAAGCTTGAATATCAGGACAGTTTGCCCGCTGGTGTGTTCTCAGAATCAACAAACTCGATTGATTCTGACGGGTTGCCGGTGTCAAATTATGTTGTGCGCCATGGAATTTTTACCGACGCTGAAATGGGGCAGTGGATTGCCGATTCTGGGTGGAACCGTGCGCCTGTCCTTATCTCTCAACACTACGATAAGATTGAGGGTGTTCTAAAGCATGGTACGGCTCTCGTTCTTGCCGATGGCGTGGGATATGGATTTGAGGCAAACATCAATATTACCGATCTGGGCGACTGGCACCCAGAGTGGTTGCGGTGAATGTCGTGGGGGCTGTGATTGTCGGCGGTGGCGCGTTCTGGGCCTATAAAAACGGCCACCTAGACGAGCTATTGGCCCGCTTGCTTCCCAAGGGGCAGGGGGTGGCCATATCGCCCGCCGTGGCCGCTGGTAAGCCGTCTGGCAAGCTGACCAAAGAAGAAGCTATCTTGCTGCGAAATTGGGCCGATGTTCAGCCGTGGGCGCGGCGAAATTCGGCTTGGGTGGCCGCGATGATGTGGACTGAGAGCCGCGGGCGCTCTAACGCAGTATCAAGCGCCGGTGCGCTTGGTGTTTTGCAGGTTATGCCCGGCACTCAAGGCGATATCTACAAGTGGGGCTGGCGGAAATATCCGTCGGATCCGAACATGCTGCATTCCGAGAATGTAGGGGTCTATTACGGCACGGCCTACCTTGAAAAGATTAGCAAATGGAACGGCAAGGCGCGGGATCGGGAATGGATTGCCAAGGCTTACAACGCCGGACCAGGGGGCAAGCGATCGAACGGAACGTGGCCAAGTGAAACCGTCAAATATTTGGCGGCAATCAAGGGCCAATACCAGAAAATTCTAGCAAATAAGGAGATGGCATAATGCCTTTACCGTTAATTTGGGTGGCTGCGGTCGCGCTCGGTGGTGGCGTCCTTTGGGGCGGCAAAGAAATGGGCGAGGAGATGGGCAAAGAAATCGGGCGCAAGGTAGGCAACGGGCTGTTGATCGGTGTGAGCGCCTACGCCTTAATGACCGCTTATAAGGTGATGAAGAAATGAGTATTTTTGATGGTGCATTGGGATCACTTAGTGACATTGCGAGCGGCGTTTCCGATGGCGTCAAGGACGCGCTGCAAGACATGGGCACGGCCTCAAATATCCCGTTGCGTGGCGTCCTTTGGGAAATAGACGTTATTGACGAGCAGGGTTTCACTCTAACCCCGCTGGGGCGCGGTATTTTGGCGGCTGCGGCGCTATACGGCGGCTTTAAATTGCTGGGCGGTAAATGATGGGCGGTAAATGATGGGCGGTGAAATTGTAGTACCCGCGCTGTTGATGGTTTCCGTTGCGGTGAATGCGGGCGTCTGGTTGCGGCTGGGGTCGCTGCTTGCTGGTCATGACAACATGGAGCGGCGTCTGGGTGTTTTGGAACAACAAGGAAGGATAAGCGCATGAAATGGCTCATTGAATTACTGGGATTGGGTGGCGATATTGTCAAAGCCCGAACGGATTTGAAGCGCGCAAAGATTGAGGCCGAGACCAAGGCCGTTCTGAATGCTGGGGATCGGGAAGGGGCATGGGAAAACATGGCCGCAAAGAACGCCGCAAACAGCTGGGTAGACGAGTTCTGGACGGTGATTCTATCCATACCGCTGGTGATGGCATTTATCCCGCAATTACAAGAGTTTGTAATGCTGGGCTTTATCTCTTTGGAAGAAGTGCCCGAATGGTATCGGTGGAGCGTTCTAGCCGCGATCAGCTTTGCATTTGCACGCAAGAAGCTGCCTGATCTGGCATCTTGGCGGCGTAAATAGGCGTCAACAAATAGTTGAGCCGGCTAACGAGATCCGCAAGATATTTGTTGACATGCCTTGAGTGGATAGAATAGGCATTGCCACAAATGCAAAGTTGAGGTAGGTTAATGACTTGGAATGGAGAAAGGCGCATAATTAGTATTATGTTAAATATTATGGAAGCCAGGTGGTCTCAATATCTCAATAAAATCGAGATATTACAGGAGGCTGCTAAACAATCGCTTTTTCCAAAAACGCCTGACCTTGCAATATCCGCTCAACGCTGAGATCGGATAGATCAATGCTCTGAAACGCACCGGTCAGGATCAACTCGCCAATGCCACGGCCAACGGCTGGCGCTTGTTGCAAGCCATGTCCGCTAAATCCGTTCATCAAAAATAGGTTGCTCCAGTTTGGATGCGCCCCGATGATCGCGTTCTGGTCCAAGGTGTTATAGGCGTAATGTCCAGCCCAGGCCGACAGAACCTTGACCGCATCAAAACCAGGTGCACGATTGTAAAGTTTTGGCCAAATTTCATCTTCGAACAACCCCAGGTCAGGGTCGAAATCATCAGGATCGGCCACATGGTCGTCCTCGGGCACGATGGCACAAATCCAGTGCTTGTGCTCGGGGCGCAGATAAAACCCGCTGTGGCAGACCATTAAGGGCGCGTCAGGATGGACCGCATTCGGCGCGTCAATCATAAATACTGTGCGTTTTCTAGGCTCTACAGGTAGTTTCTCGCCTAACATACCGATGATTTTTGCCGCCGCAGTTCCAGCGGCGGACACCACCTGCCCGGTGTTCACATCGCTGTTTTGGGCTAATTTTACGGTCTGAATCTGGCTGGATTTATGGTTAAAACCGACGACCTGATCCTTGATATAAGTCACGCCATTGGCGATCGCGGCCTTTTTCAGCCCGCCAAGCAGGCTCATATTGTCAAACCAGCCCTCGTCCTTGGCGCCGTAGCTGGCCATCTGGATATCATCGACATTCAGCCAGTCAAATTTCTGCTTTAAGGCGTCAGGATCCAACAGTTCCGTCTGGGCACCGTGTTGCTGCTGCATTGCGCAGGCGTCGCGCATGGCTTGCTCAGAACTGTCGCTTCCCGCCAAAAATAAATAGCCATTTTCCTGAAACCCAAGCGAGGAAACCTCGCCTTCAGGCCCCAAATAATCTTCGATATTTCGAATGAAATCAATGCCAAATCGCGAAATCTTAACGTTGACAGCGGTGGTGAATTGTTGCCGGATTGAGGCCACGGACAGCGCGGTTGAGCTTTTGGCATAGCTTGGATCAGGCTCCACCACCAAAATACGCAGACCCGCATCCATGCGTGACAACCAAAACGCAGCAGAACTGCCCATCACAGCACCGCCAATGATTACTACATCATAACTCTGGTTCAAATCTGCGCCCTGCCCTGTGTCAAATACCAAAATTCATATGATTTTCTTGTAACACACGGATTTGAAATCAAAAGCGCCAATACTATGACTTGATTGGTTAATCGGCATTTTATAAACTACATAAACACGACCCAAAACCACTCTGGGGTGAAACATGATAAGTATACTGATTTTAAACGGGCCAAACCTTAATTTGCTTGGCACCCGCCAGCCCGAGGTTTACGGCAAGATCACCTTGGCCGAGGTCGAGCTGATGTGCGCTGAGAAAGCCAAGGCCTGCGGTTGTAGCGTCAGCTGTTTGCAGTCCAATCATGAAGGGGCGCCGATTGACGCCATTCATGCGGCACGCGAGCAGCATGATGGGATTATCCTGAATGCGGGCGCCTACACCCATACCTCGATCGCCTTGATGGATGCAATTTCATCGGTAGATGTGCCGGTGATCGAGCTGCATCTGTCCAACATTCACGCCCGCGAATCCTTCCGGCATAAATCTTACATCGCACCGGTTGCGGTGGGGCAAATCTGTGGCTTTGGTCCGGCTGGATACGGCTTGGCTATCGACGCGATGCTGGTGCATCTGGGTGCGGCTGAATGATTACGGACTATCTGGAACAGATATTTGAACTGGATACTATCGAAGACATTTGGACCTTGCACACCACAACAATGAAGACATACGGCTTTGACCGTCTGCTCTATGCCTATACAAGATTCAAAAACGAAAAACTAATGGCCAACCCATTGGATTCTCTTGTTTTATCAAGCCATAACCCCGCTTATGTCGATGGCTTTATTCAAGAGGGGCATTACCTGAATGGCCCAATGTTGCGCTGGTCGCATGAAAATGACGGTGCTTGCAGCTGGAGTTGGGTTCAGGAACAGTTGCGGGCGAACAAGTTCACCGCGGGCGAGCTTAAGGCCTTGGAGTATAACCGTAAAATGGATGTGACTGCGGGCTATTCTATCGGTTTTAAATCGGATTCGACCCGCGCCCGTGGCGGCCTTGGCATGACGGCCAAAATAGGCATCTCTCAGGGCGAGGTTGATGTGATCTGGAAACAGCATGGCCGTGAAATTCTGATGGCCAGCAATGTGATGCATTTGAAGGTGATTAGCCTGCCCTACAATAATTTACGCTGCAATCTGACCCGTCGGCAACGTCAGGTTCTAGAGTGGGTCGGAGATGGCAAAACCATGCAAGATATTGCGACCATTATGGGGCTGACCTCGGCGACTGTTGAAAAACATTTACGGCTGGCCCGCGAGGCGCTGGATGTTGATACGACCGCGCAGGCCGTGTTGAAGGCTTCATTCCAAAATCAGATATTCATCTTTGAGGCCTAGACGCCCGGCTGAACCTATCCTTTTAGACAGGTATGGAATTCCTGACTTTCTTTACCTCCGGTTAACGTACATCCTAAAGATGTTCCGTGAGTGGTGGCATTTAGTCTGGGAACTCCAGGTCTGATCCCAAGTGATTTCTTGGCTCGCAGGTTTGTCCGGGCAACCGGAGTTGGTCAGGGAGGAGAATTTTACTTTCCACGAATAGGTTTTAAGCCACCGGCTTCCAGCCGGTTCGCTTCAG
>JPUR01000103.1 GCA_001321835.1 Marinosulfonomonas sp. PRT-SC04 | reverse complement strand
CCCAATCCCGGTCTGGATTTCCCGCTCGGGTAAATGCCCGTGACGCACAAGCCGCGCACGCCCATCCTCAAGCTGTTCTTGAGCATGGCAGGCCATAAAACTGGCAACCTCCGCCTCAATGGCCTGGGCCAACAACGCCTGAGCGCCACTGCGCAGAACCGATGTGAGCTGATCGCAAAATTCCCCTGGCCGCATGAGCGGTGTAACTGTAGTCTCTGTCATGGCGTATCTTTCCTTTCCTGGAAATATTGGATGCATGAATCACATCCATGATACGCCACCTGAAAATTATGCCATCACCAAGATTCGCGGTTAACTCCTTGGATACATCTATCTGTCAGGCGGTCGCCGCGGCGATTTTTGGCGACAAAAATGCAGTTGAATTCCAATCAGTTAGCAGTCAGGCCCGCTTTACTGCGTTGGCCAATGGCGATTCCGATATGCTGTCGCGCACAGCCACAATGACCATGACCCGCGAAACCCAGCTGGGCATCGATTTCCTGCCACCGATTTTTTATGACGGCCAAGGTTTCACCGTGCGTGCCGACAGCGGCATCACCAGCGCGCTGGAGCTGAAGGGCGCCAGTGTTTGTGTCAAAACCGGCTCAACAACAGAGTTGAATCTGACTGATTTCAGTCGCGAGTATGGTCTGGATATCATTCCGGTGACCTTTGAAGATTACAACGTTCGCGACGATACGTATCTGAACGGCGGCTGTGATGCGGTCAGCAATGACAAGTCTTCAATGGCTGGCAACAATGTCGCTTTTCCGGTGCCATCTGATCACATCATTCTGCCAGAAACCATTTCCAAAGAACCGCTGGCCCCAGCTGTGCGTCAGGGCGACAGCCAATGGCACGATCTGGTGCAATGGAGCATTTATGTGCTGATCAATGCAGAAGAGCTGGGGGTTACCCAAGCCAATGTTGATGAGATGCGCAGCCATTCCACCAACCCAAATGTGTTGCGGATGCTCGGAGTTGAAGGGAATTTGCATGAAGGTCTTGGTCTGGGGGCCGATTGGGCCTACAATATTATTAAAGCTGTTGGCAACTACGGCGAAATATATCCGACTTATATCGGCGGTGGGGTGCAAGGTATCGGCATCGACCGCAAAGGAACGTTAAATGCGCTTTGGGGCAATGGTGGGCTAATGTACTCACCGCCAATGCGTTAATATAAGATCGGCGTTGGGCCGTGTTGGTCCGGCGCTGCTGTTTTAAACCGGCCATCAAGGTTGGGTAAGACAACAACAGAGGGGTGAAGATTGTGACGAACAAAACCGAAGGGATGCCCGCAATGCGCGTGCGACCCAAAGAAGAATTTAACTTTTCCCAGGATAAGAGAGTGCGCTCGGCATTCTACCAGATCCTGACGGCGGGGATCGTCGGTTATCTGGGGTATTACCTGATTTCAAACACCGCACATAATCTGGAAGTGCGCGGCATGAACACCGGATTTGGATTCATGGATTCCTCAGCCGGCTTTGATACCGATTTCAAATTGATCGACTACAAGCCCGGTGTTGGCACCTATGGTGACATTTTTCTGATCGGCATTCTAAACACCTTGCTGATCTCGGTACTGGCAATTTTCTTCAGCACGATTATCGGGTTTTTCGTTGGCGTCATGCGGCTATCATCCAACTGGCTGGTGTCGCGTGTGGCGCTGGCTTATGTCGAGATTTTCCGCAATATCCCGCTGCTGATTCAGGTTGTGTTCTGGTATATTGGGGTGTTCAGTCTGCTGCCGATGGTGAAAAAATCCATTGATCTGTCGTTTGGTACGGAACGGGTGATTTTGAACAATCGTGGCCTGTATTTCCCAACCCCGATCTATGGGGACTTGTTCTGGATGACCGCGACGGCCTTTGTGATCGCAGTGATCGGCGTAATTATCTACCGTCGCCGCGCCCAAAAGCGCCAAGATGCATCCGGTGTGCAAACCAACACCCTATGGGTGTCGCTGGCCACAATCGTTGGCCTGCCTTTGGTGGTGTATCTCCTGAGCGGCCAACCGCTGGACTGGGATATTCCTGCATTGACCGGCTTTAATTTCGTCGGTGGTACATCGGTGCCGCCCTCGTTCTTGGCTTTGTTGATGGCATTGAGCGTTTATCATGCCGCCCATATCGCCGAATCTGTGCGGGCTGGTATCTTGTCGGTCAACAGTGGCCAACATGATGCGGGCATGGGCATTGGCCTGAAACCTGGCAAAGTGATGCGGTTGGTGATTATTCCGCAAGCAATGCCGGCGATCGTGCCACCGTTGATTTCAAACTGGATGAACACGGTTAAAAACTCGTCTCTGGCGATCGCGATTGGCTATTCGGAGGTGGTGTCGCTGTTCATGCAAACCGCGCTGAACCAAGCCGGTTATGCCGTTGAAATGGTCGGAATGACGATGGCTTTCTATATGTTTGTCAGCCTGACAATTTCGTTCTTTTTGAATATCTATAACAAACGTGTACAATTGGTGGAGCGCTGATCATGACTATTATTACGGCAAAACCTTCCTCCGCACGTCCGGCGCCGATCTCGGAAACTAGTATTTCGGGCTGGCTGCGCAAGCATATGTTCAACTCTGTGGCAAATTCGATGCTGACAGTGTTCATGCTTTATATCATCTATCTAATCCTGAGCGGCGTCTACGGCTGGGGCTATAAGGACGCGACATTTGTCGCCGACAATCGGCGCGAGTGCTATGATTACAGTCTGACCGGCGCTTGCTGGGCTGGGGTGATCGACTGGTTCGATAACATCTTCTATGGTCGCTATCCGCGTGATCAGCTGTGGCGGATTAACTGGGGCGGCCTGCTGCTGGTGGCTTGGATGGCACCACTGTGGATGCCGCGCATTCGGGGCAAAATCCTGATCGCGGCCACCGTTGTGGTGTTCTACCAATTCATCGCCGGTTACATGTTCTCCGGTGGCGAAGTCGGCATCTTCATGAAGGTGATGATGGCAGCCGCAGTCGCGTCATTTGTGATCACCATGGCCAATACGCTGGCTGGTCTGCTGAAAGATCAGGGGCTGGGCACATTGATTTTGGCCAGTATCGGCAAAACAACCGCCGCCGATAAAACCCGGCGCGATATCTTGCTGATCTTGGGTGGTGCTTTGTTTGTGATCTCCTACCTCTGGGTCTCGAGCTGGGCGTTCGAAACCGTGTCCTGGACCAAATGGGGCGGGCTGTTTCTAACGATGGTGATCTCGGGGGTTGGCATTGCTTGCTCTTTGCCATTCGGGATTTTTCTGGCCTTGGGCCGTCGCAGCAGCTTGCCGGTGGTGAAGGTGCTGTCGACCGGTTTCATCGAAGTGTTCCGCTCGGTGCCATTGATTACGGTGTTGTTCATGGCGACCACTATGTTTCCGTTGTTCATGCCCGAGGGTTTCGTTTTGAACAAACTGGTGCAGGTGATCATCGCGGTGATCCTATTCAACGCCTGTTATATGGCCGAGATCGTGCGCGCCGGATTGCAAGCCATTCCGAAGGGGCAGTTTGAAGGCGCCCACACCATTGGGCTGGGCTATGCCGGCACGATGGGGCTGATTATCATGCCGCAAGCGCTGAAACACATGATCCCGAATATCGTTGGCAATCTGATTGGCCTCTTGAAAGACACCACGCTGGTATCAATCATCGGTCTGTTCGATCTGCTGGGGATGCTGCGGTCCATTTCGAAGGATGTGCCATGGCTGGGTCTGCACAAAGAGCCGTTGATCTTCGGCGCGATCCTGTTTTTTATTATCTGCTTCCTAATGTCCAAATACAGCCGACATCTTGAAGTGAAACTGTCGGCTGGCGACAAGCATTAAGTAAGGGAAAGACTATGAGTAAACCACAAACAACCGCCCAACTGGCCTCTGCGGCCTCCTCCGAGGTGATGATTGACATCGAGGGCATGAACAAATGGTACGGCGACTTCCATGTGCTTAAGAACATCAATCTGACAGTTCACAAGGGCGAACGCTTTGTCGTGTGCGGGCCTTCGGGCTCGGGCAAATCAACGCTGATCCGCTGTATCAATGCGCTTGAGGAACATCAGGAAGGCAACATCATTGTCGATGGAATCACATTGGGCAAGAACCTGAAAAACCTTGACCATATCCGCACAGAAGTCGGCATGGTGTTTCAGAACTTCAATCTGTTTCCGCATTTGACGATTCTGGAAAACCTGACGCTTGGGCCGATTTGGGTGCGTAAAGTGCCCAAAGCCGAAGCGATTGAAACCGCGATGATGTATCTAGAGCGGGTGAAAATTCCCGAGCAGGCTGATAAGTTCCCAGGTCAGCTGTCTGGTGGTCAGCAGCAGCGGGTGGCGATTGCACGCTCCTTGTGCATGAACCCGAAGATCATGCTGTTTGATGAGCCAACATCGGCGCTGGACCCTGAGATGATCAAAGAGGTGCTTGATGTGATGGTCGAGCTGGCCGAAACTGGCATGACGATGATTGTGGTGACCCATGAAATGGGCTTTGCCAAAACCATCGCCGATGAGGTGATCTTTATGGATGCCGGTGAAATTGTTGAACGCAACAACCCAACCGATTTCTTTGAAAACCCCGAGCATGAGCGCACCCAGAATTTCTTAAGTCAAATTCTGTAAAAAAATATCTAGGGTCAGGTGTATTTATCTTGACCCTAGGCTTGAAAACTTTATGGCACACCCACGATTAACTGATCCGCGGATGTCATATTCGACTTGCATTCCTCGGGTCAGTTTGCATTATTGATATAAGATACGTCTGAATCAGTTTGAGAGCCATTGCTATGTCCAGCAACTTTTTCGCCGCCCCTGGGAAATTCTTCCGGGGTAATCTTCACACCCACTCAACCGAGTCAGACGGGGTGCTTGCCCCCAAAGAGGTCTGCCGAAGGTACAAGGCCGAGGGCTATGATTTCATCGCCATGACCGACCACTTCGTCGGCCTGTTTGACTACCCGATCACCGACACCAGTGCCTGCCGTGATGCGGAGTTTACCACGCTGATCGGCGTCGAGCTGCACACCGGTGCAATGGAAAACGGTAATTTGTGGCATCTTTTGGCGATTGGACTACCAACTGATTTCACACCGCCCAACGCCCCGCATTTCAGAGCGATTGAGGGCTCTGAGTCCGGCGCGTCACTGGCGCAACGTGCGCGGGATGCCGGCGCTTTCGTCGCTATCGCACACCCGCATTGGTCGGGCATGTCGCGTGAAGATGCGCGCACAATCACAGCGGCCCACGCCGTTGAAATCTACAATCATGGCTGCGTGATCGACAATGATCGCGGCGATGGGCTGCTAACGCTTGAGCATTTGTTGAACGACGGGCGGCACTTGAACCTGATTGCCACAGATGACGCCCATTTCAACACCCCTGACTACTTTGGTGGATGGGTGATGGTGAAGGCCACCGAAAACAGCCCCGAGGCCTTGCTGGCCGCGCTGAAGGCTGGCGAGTTCTATGCCAGCACCGGTCCCAAAATCAATGACATTCGGGTGTTCGATGACCATATCGAGGTTGAATGCTCAGCTGCGGCAACCGTCATTGCAATGGGCAACGGCACCTCGATGGCGACATTGCACGGCTCCTCAATGACAAAGGCCACATTATCGCGCGAGCGCTTGAGTGGCTCACCATGGATCCGCATCACGGTGATTGACCGCGCCGGAAAACGGGCTTGGTCAAACCCGATTTGGGTGGCGTAATATCGCCTTTGTGAAGGGGGCTCGCATGAGTTCTACTGTAAGGTGGCTATTGCTTATGGCTGAAAAGGCATGCTGAACAACCCTTAAATTGGCTGCGATGTCTTGTTTTAATGCCTGCTTTCTTTCGAGTTATACGGGGAATTACCATCCGTAAATCGCGTCTGGTCTTGTCACGGTTTAGTTCCGATCTCTTTAGAGCAATAATTGCTATGAAGGAGATTAGGAATGGCAATC
>JPUR01000102.1 GCA_001321835.1 Marinosulfonomonas sp. PRT-SC04 | reverse complement strand
GAATGAAACAGAATACTTCCGTATCAGACCCAACCCGATCCATGCAACAACGCTGGTTAGGCAGGTGTTCGGCGAAAGGATCATGCCGACCGTAAGCATCAGTGCGACAGCAATCGTGAGGCGTAACATGCGTTTTGGGTCCCACGTGCGGCAGCTTTCCTCAAGTGGTACACGGGTTTCAGCACGCTCAATCAAGGCATCTCGGTTGGTCGTCATCAATGCGTTTTGAATATCATATTCCGGCGCGATCGCCATTAATGCGTCACCAAATTCTGCCGGATAATTGTTGCGGAGCAATTCAAAACGATCCGGCCTTGAGGTGGCAATCACCAAGGCGCCGCCAATGTGTTGCCATGGCACAACATTTTCAGTCAGGCAAAGTTCAAGGTCAATCATTCCGACCAGATTTGGATTGGCCGGGTGCTTTTGTAAATCCACCAACGTGGCGCCAAATTGCATCGACAGGGCACCAAATAAATCAGCCTCGGTGACCATGCCGTGATTGAGCAGGATGTTCCCGATCTGGGTTTCTTCGCGATTCCGCAGGGCGATTGCTTTAAGTAAATCACTTTGCGACAGCGCCCCCGATTGAACCAGAATTTCACCAATCGGCGTTCTGGGGGCGGTTGTGGGGGGCACCGCGGTCAGCTGTGCCAGTGCCACGGGGTTGCGTGTGAGGAAGTCTACGACGACAGATTGGTTTGAAGACTGCATTTTGTATAATCGCGCAAGGAAAAGGACACCCCCTATTCTTGGCAATCAATATTAACAGCGGGTTAATAATCTACAGTATTACGCAGTTTTTTCAATTAAAGTGACGAACCGGTCAAACAAGTAGACACTATCCTGCGGGCCGGGGCTGGCCTCGGGGTGGTGTTGCACTGAAAACACCGGCTTACCCTGGAGGCGAATGCCACAATTGGAGCCGTCAAACAGCGAGACGTGGGTTTCGATCACCCCGTCTGGCAGGGTTTGAGAATCGACGGTAAAGCCATGATTCATCGAGGTGATTTCAACTTTTCCAGTTTCCACATCCTTAACCGGATGGTTGGCACCGTGATGGCCGTGATTCATTTTAATGGTCTTGGCGCCAAGCGCCAGCGCGAGCATTTGGTGGCCAAGGCAAATGCCAAATATCGGAATGTCAGCGGCCAGAATGCCCTTGATCATTGGCACCGCATATTCGCCGGTTGCAGCCGGATCACCGGGGCCGTTGGAGAGGAAAACGCCGGCCGGATTATGGGCCAAAACCTCCTCGGCGGTGGCGGTTGCCGGCAGCACGGTGACATCGCAGCCGGCCGATGCGAGGCAGCGTAAAATATTGCGTTTGGCGCCGAAATCAATCGCCACAACCTTGTGGCCTTTGGTGCTGCGTTTGGTATAGCCGTCGGCCCAAGCCCACCGCATTTCATCCCATGTATAAGACTGATCACACGTCACTGTTTTGGCCAGATCAAGCCCATCAAGGCCTTGAAAAGAACGGGCTTTTGCTACCAAGGCTTCGATGTCAAAATTGCCACCTGGGTCATGGGACAGCGCCACATGCGGCGCACCTTGCTGGCGAATTGCGCGGGTCAGGCGACGGGTATCAAGCCCACCAATACCGATGCGCCCACGCGCCTCCATCCAGTCGCGCAAATCACCGGTCGAGCGCCAGTTTGCAGGCTCTGTCGGATCCCATTTCACAACGATGCCCGCAGCGACGGGAGCCGCACTTTCATCATCCTCGGGGGTGACGCCGGTGTTGCCGATATGCGGGAAGGTAAAGGTGATAATCTGGCCCGCATAAGACGGATCCGTCATAATTTCCTGATAGCCGGTCATGGCGGTGTTGAAGCACAATTCGGCCTCGCAATTGCCGATGGCGCCAAAGCCAATGCCGTAAAATAAGGTGCCATCTGCCAAGGCAAGGCAGGCAGTCGGTTTGAAGGGGGTAATTTTGGCGGCAGCGGCAGGCATGATCCGACTCCTTGTCTGAAATCTACCGGAACCTAAGGCGGCGCGCAGTGCGGGTCAAGTAGAAAGGAATTTTAGGTTGTCCAATGAAAACAAATGCTTACGTGGAGCGGCGGCGGTTGTCATGGCGGTTTTGTCGGGGTAGGGTGGGTGTTCATGAATTTTCGGACACCTAAGGGATGAGGACACCGGATGACTTTACGAATCCAACTTTCGGATGCGTTGAAAAACGCGATGCGCAACAGAGAAGTCGATCGGCTGCCGACGTTGCGTTTGATTAATGCTGCCATCAAGGATCGCGATATTGCATTGCGCGGTACCGATGCTGCCGATGCGGGGGTGTCCGATGCGGATGTGCTTGGTATCCTTGGCAAAATGGTTAAGCAGCGCCAAGAAAGTGCGCGGGCCTATGAAGAAGGTGCGCGGCTGGAATTGGCCGAAAAAGAACGCGCCGAGATTTTGGTGATCGAGGGATTCCTGCCCAAGCAATTGAGTGCTGATGAGTCGGCTGCGGCCGTTAAAGCGGCGATTGCCAAGGTTGGTGCCGAATCGATCCGCGATATGGGCAAGGTCATGGGCGTGCTGAAAGGCAAATACATGGGCCAGATGGATTTCGGCAAAGTCGGCCCGATGGTCAAGAACCAGCTGGGCTAGCATCGCGGATGTGATTGCCCTGCAGTCGTGGCAATCGCCGGCAGCCCCAGGCGGCGGAGCAATCAGGTTTGGCCGATGATACGGCTATGCCGATTGTGGCGCGCAGCGTTCGGGGCCGGGTTACGTGGTCTGAACCGCTGTGCAAATCTCGATTAAAATACCCTCCGACAGCCGCACATAGGCGATGGTTTGCCCCCACGGCATCTCGGTCACATCTTGCACCAATTCAGCCCCAGCGTTGATCGCTTTTTCCAATGCGCGTGCCACGTCATCGGTTTCAAAGGCGATCTCGAAGGCGGGCTTTTTCACGGGATCGGTGGCAGGGGATTTGCCGAGGCTTTGCATCAGCGCAATCGAGGAAAATGCCAGTTTGGTCTGGCCGGTGTCCAGCTCGCCGTAGTCTTTGCTTTCGTGTAGAAATGCGGTTTTAAAGCCGAACGCCCGATTGAACAGAGCGAGGGTTTCTTCGACATTGTGGACGTAAAGAATGGTGTAGCGGAAAATCATGACCTGTACCTTTTGTTGTTATGGCATTGCCTAGCGATAGCAGAGAGCATGCGCCACTTCTTGAAGATTCACGACAGCTTCGCCGTGCCTATTGGCGGTGGCTGTCGGTCTATTTGGGCAATCTTGCCAACGCATTTTGGAGCTCCGTCAGCAAGAGTTTGCGCTCGGCAACGGACAGAAACGCGCCGATTTCGACGTGGCGCTTGCCACCGCGCAGGGTGATGTAATTCTCAACCGGCCAGAGTTCGGGCGCATATGTACGCTGACCCAATAGGGGTTGGCCTTCCAATGTTGCGAGGCGGCGCGTGGGTTTTGGCGCGACAGGGTCATGTGATCCGACCAGATTGTCAGGGTCTCGAGGATCATTCCGTCCGTGTAGCTGCGTTCTAGAAAGTACCAGATGGCCGCCACCGAAGCCGCCAGAAATGGCAGCATTACCCACAGGCACTGCCCAGAAGGGCCAGCAACGGGATGCTGATCAAGCCTGCCGTTAGGCCGATGAACCAAACAAAGCCGCGGCGGGGTAAGGATCAGTGGGGCCAAAGCGCCAGCTGATAATACGGCGCATCGGTGGCATGGGCAAAGCAAGAGGCCCCGGAAAAATCCGAGGCCTCTGTGTTGTGATATATCTGTCGCTCAAACGGCACAGGTCAACCTCTTAGTGGTTATGCTGCTTGTCCCACTCTTCTTGCTTGGCCAGAATTTCGAACGTGTGCTCGGGCGGCGGGGATGGCAATGTCCATTCCAGCGTATCGGCATATTCGTTCCAGTAGTTGTTCTCGGTGACTTTCTTGCCCGCCAGCAATGTGTAAAACACGATGCCGATGAAGAACACGAATGACGCGAACGACAGGAACGCCCCGTATGACGACAGTTGGTTCCAGAAGGCAAATGCCTCGGGATAGTCGATATAGCGGCGCGGCATGCCTTGGCGACCCAAGAAGTGTTGTGGGAAGAAGGTCAGGTTGGTGCCGATGAAGAACATCCAGAAGTGGATTTTACCGGCCCATTCAGGGTACTGACGGCCCGACATTTTGCCGATCCAGAAGTAGATGCCGGCAAAGATCGCAAACGCGGCCCCCAGTGACATCACATAGTGGAAGTGCGCCACAACATAGTAGGTGTCGTGATAGGCACGGTCCAAGCCAGGTTGGCTGAGCACGACGCCTGTGACCCCACCAACGGTGAACAGGAACAAAAAGCCCATGGCAAACAGCATGGGTGATTCAAAGGTCACCGAGCCGCGCCACATGGTGGCAATCCACGAGAAAATCTTGATGCCGGTTGGCACCGCGATCACCATCGTCGCCAGCATGAAATAGCTTTGCTGTGATAGGCTCAAGCCCACCGTATACATATGGTGCGCCCAGACCACGAAGCCCAAAACCCCGATTGCCACCAGCGCATATACCATTGGCAAATAGCCAAACACAGGTTTGCGCGAGAAGGTCGAGATCACATGGGAGATGATACCAAAGCCCGGCAGAATGATCATATACACTTCGGGATGCCCAAAGAACCACAGGATATGCTGGTACAGGATTGGATCGCCGCCACCGGCAGGATCAAAGAAGGTGGTGCCAAAGTTACGATCTGTCAGCAGCATGGTGATGCCACCGGCCAGAACCGGCAGGGACAAAAGGATCAGCCAAGCGGTGATAAAGATCGACCAAGCAAACAGCGGCACTTTGTGCAGGGTCATGCCCGGTGTGCGCATGTTCAAAAACGTGGTGATCATGTTGATCGCACCAAGGATCGAGGAGGCACCGGAAAGGTGAATCGCGAAGATCGCCAGATCCATCGAGATACCCGCTTCGGAGGTCGAGAGCGGTGGATACAGGATCCAGCCAACGCCGGATCCGGCCTGGCCATTGCCACCGGGTGCCAGCATCGAGGCAACCCCGAGTGACACACCGGCCACATACATCCAGAATGACAGGTTGTTCATCCGCGGGAACGCCATATCAGGCGCGCCAATGTGCAGCGGCATGAAGTAGTTGCCAAAGCCGCCAAACAGCGCCGGAATAACCACGAAGAACATCATCAAAACACCGTGGTAGGTGATCATCACATTCCACAAATGCCCGTTCGGGGTACATTCAGCGGTAGAATCGGCAATAAAACGCGCGCCCTCAAGGCACATGTACTGAACACCTGGCTCCATAAGTTCGAGCCGCATGTAAACGGTGAACAAAACCGAGATAAACCCGACGGCTCCCGCGACGAAAAGATATAGAATACCGATATCTTTGTGGTTTGTTGACATGAACCAGCGGGTGAAAAAACCCTTTTTGCTGTGCCCGTCATGGCCGTGGATTGCTGCGTCCGCCATGAACATACTCCTTGTTCTTTTTATTAATTGACCACAAAAGGCTGTGCCCTTCGCGATGTGTCCCAGTCTTCTTTTAGGCAGGTATTTGACCTAGATCAATATCAGGATGCAGGCCAAGGGCAGTTTCATGATGATTATATGCCAATACTTGCAGATAATTATGGGCAGGACGTTAAAATGCCGCAAGAAAAGCGATCCTCTTGCGGCATTGTGATTCTATCTATGTGTGGCCCAAGTGGCGCGAATTTTGATCTGCATCAAATCCCGCGGCTTGATTTCGCCCCGACCTAGTTGGTTTCTTCGGTCGTGGTTTCTTCTACCGCATCGGTCTCAGTGGCATCGACCACTTCAACGTCCACCGTTTCCATCACGGGGCCGACGCTGGCCAGGTAGGCGGCAACATCTTTGCCACCTTTTTTTAGCCGAAAGCTCATGGCGCTTTTGGCGCCGCTATCATCCAGATACTCTTTCAGGAAGGCCTTTGGGTTGACGACATAGGCCGCCATAATTTCCGGGTCCCAGACCAGGCCGGCTTCGCCAGCTGCGACAAGGGATTTGCTGTAGTTGAAGCCCTCAAAAGAGGCGGCTGAACGACCGATGATACCATACAGGTTGGGGCCGGTTCTGCCGCCTTTGAAAATCACCTCGTCGCCATTGACGATCATGTGACAGGCTTTGCATTTTTTGAACAGTTTTTCGCCTTTGGCGAGGTCAACTTCGGCCATCGCCAAGGTGGCCAGAGAGCTGGCCATAATCGTAAGAGCGACGGCAGTGGTCATAGATTTCATTGGGTATTCCCTTGCTTGGTTTGGGTATCCTGGCGCTGGGAGATTGTAATTCAATTATAGCGGGGATTAAACCCGATAATCGGTATTGTGATGTATCGAAATTAACGCTCGGATTTTGCTGCGATCATCACATCGGCGCGCTCGAAAATATCCTTGTAGACGGTCTTGGCCTTGCCGCGTTGTTTGGCGTCTTTTGCGGTCTGATAATTCCCCGAGGCATCGCCGACCAAGATCAGCCCAACCATGCCCAATGAGCGGTGTGGCAGGCAGAAATATCCGTAGGTGCCCTCGGTGGTCAGGGTGATCTCAAACTCTTTGCTGAGTTTGCTTTTCCAGCCATCAGCGCCTTCGGGCAGCATGTTTTTATCCGACACGCTGTTGTGCCCCTTGTCCTCGACGATAAATTTCACCGTGTCGCCGAGCTTAACTTGCAGCAGGTCAGGCACAAAGACGTTGCGCAGCTTGCTGTCTTCGGGGTGCTTGCTGTACATGTGGACCTCATGGCTCACAGGCCCATCGCTCACCACCGCATCACCGGTCTCAGGCTCGGCGGTTTGGCTTTCGGCCAATAGTTGCATCGGCAAAATGCTGGTTGCTGTTGCGGCGCCTAATAGTTTTAGCGCATCGCGTCTGGATTTGATCATTACGGTCTCCTTTTTTGAATGAACGTAATTGACTTACTAAAACCATCAGAAATAGCAATGCGCTGAATTGCCACTCTCTTTAGGCGTCTGGTTTGCCCCCGAACACCTTATTAAAACTGCGCTTTAGCGCGACATCAACATCCGCCATCGTCACCGGCAGCCCCAGATCGACCAGGCTGGTAACGCCGTATTTGGTGATGCCGCAGGGGATGATGCCATTATAATGGCTCAGATCCGGCTCCACATTGATCGAAATCCCGTGAAAGCTGACCCATTTGCGCAGGCGCACCCCAATGGCGGCGATTTTATCCTCTTGCAGACTGCCATCCGGATTAAGCGGCTTGTCATCACGCACCACCCAAACCCCGACGCGGCCCTGACGGCGTTCGCCTTTGACGTTGAACTGATCCAACGTGCCGATCACCCAATCCTCAAGTTGGCGCACAAATTGGCGCACATCGCGGCCCCGCGCCCCGACATTTAGCATCGCATAGGCCACCCGCTGACCGGGACCATGATAAGTGTATTGCCCGCCGCGTTTGCTGATATGCACTGGAAACCGCTCGGGGTCAGTCAGATCCTCCAGCTTGGCACTGGTGCCGGCGGTGTAAAGCGGCGGATGCTCCACCAACCAGATCGCTTCATCCATCGTGCCGGCCGCAATGCCCGCAGCCCGCGTTTCCATTTCTGAAACCGCCATCTTGTAATCGGTCAACCCGTTGCTGGTGATCCACTCTACCATCGTATCCCCCTATTTGGGCAGCAGCCCCGCCTCGCGCACTGCCTTGATATAAGTGCGGCTGACGGGGATGTCACCACCTCCCTGCAGGCTCAACATCGCCTTATCGCCATGGCGTTTACAAGCCAGAACCTGCGCCACCGCCACCCAGTGCGAGCGATGCACCTGTAACCCCACAACGCCCTCGGTCTCGCTGATCGCGTCCGACAGACGCATCAACAACAACGAGGTGCCAGCGGTGGTGACGGCCTCAACATAATGGTCTTGAACCGACAACGACACCAGCGCACCACGCTTGTCGATCTCGATCCGCTCAAGAATTTTGGCGTGGGCGGTGCTGGGGGCAGGGATCGGCGTTTTCTCAGCCAGCCCAATCACCAAGGAAATCACCAGCGAAATCACGATCACATTCAGCGACAACCAGAATGTATAGCCCCGCTCAATCGGATAGACCCCAAGGGCGGCCCAGTTGATCAACAGCAAAATAATCGCCACAAAAACACCGGTGATCAGACCCGCAATCACCAGATGCAGCCACTTGCGATCAGGGCGGGCTGGCAACAGGCGGGCGCAAACAATGTGGGTCAACGCACCGACACTGTAGGTCAACGACACCACGATGAACCAATAGGCAATGCGCGGCCAGAACCGTAAATACTGGTTGGTTTCAAATGGCCCCGACAGGCCCAGTAACAACGCCACTGCCGCCATGATAACCCAAGCGGGCGGCGCGCTGAATAGACGCCGCATTTCACGAAGCGCAAAGCGCATTAGACTGTCATTCACGTAACCTGCCGCCTTCCCACGTATGCCTCGTTGCCTGAAAAACCGGCGTCGTTCAGTGAGGTCTTATCAAATACAAACACAACTATATGGGATGAGATCAAATGTTTGAACCGCTTTTAAATGCCCCCGCAGAAATCCAGATCCACGCCAGCAGCGCTCTGCTTGCCTTGGCATTGGGACCCGTGGCAATTTTCAGACGCCGCCGTGATCGGTTGCACAAAACGCTGGGCTATATCTGGGTGCTGGCGATGGTCGCGGTGATTGGCAGCTCGTTCACGATCTTTGAAATCCGCCTGTTTGGACCGTTCAGCCCGATCCATCTGCTGTCGGTGTTTTCGGCCTATACCTTATACCGAGGCGTCAGAGCGGCGATTACCGGCGACATCAGCCGCCACCGCAAAACCATGCGTGGGTTGTATTTCTGCGCCTTGGGGCTGGCGGGGCTGTTCACGCTAATGCCAGACCGGATCATGGGGCGGATGTTGCTCGATGCTATTCAAACGCAAGGGTTTTGGGCGGTGCTGATGCTGGCTGGCGGTATCGCGTTGATCCTAAGGCGGCGCGCGCGGGCCCATAGCCGACAAAATTCCTATGCGTGACCGCAGCAAACCCCGGCTTTGCGGCCCTCAAAACATGTCACCGCCCTGTGGGCTGAACTGGGCGTCAGATAATGCGCATATGCCTCTTTCATTCCCGCCCGCATGCGGCTATACGGCGGCAGATCCTACCAGATCACGTGCGGTCGTGGCGGAATGGTAGACGCGCAGCGTTGAGGTCGCTGTGGGGTAAGACCCGTGAGAGTTCGAGTCTCTCCGACCGCACCAGAGCTTATTGGTCTTGTCACGGTTTAGTTCCGATCTCTTTAGAGCAATAATTGCTATGAAGGAGATTAGGAATGGCAATC
>JPUR01000101.1 GCA_001321835.1 Marinosulfonomonas sp. PRT-SC04 | reverse complement strand
CGCCTGCTCAAGTGATGAAAAACTCTGCTGTTTCAAGGCCAAATCCTCTGTAATTACTGCCAGAATTATAGCACAGAAATCTGGGCGTTGTTCAGAGGTTCCATAGGAACCAACCGCTACATCGGCTTTGACATGGGCTTGGGCTTGAAAGGCGAGGGCATCGATTTCGGCTTGGGCTTGGGCTTGGGCTTGGGAGGCACGAATACAATGAAACCTGCCGCGCCGTCACATCGATTAATAGCCCGACCAGAAAAGAGGCTGTTTATTTAGAGGCGGGGAATTCAGAGTAATGTTCCACAGTACGAACTGCCCCCACTTACAGCCATGCGTTACGTCAAAACCACCAAGCCTCAAACTTAGTGGTTTTTTCACGCTCTCAGTGAGACCGCTTCGACCACAGGCTGCGCATTACATCTTGGATCAGCTCGCGTGCAGCCCTCTGAATTTACAACGGCTCAGGCGTCAGCAGGAACATTAATCCTGCTCCAACCAGTCGGCCAAAACCTCGTCAGTGTGCTCGCCACAAATCGGCGGATACCGGTGGTAACTCACAGGGGTCGCACTGAAATTTATCGGATTGCCGATCAGATCAACATGCCCCGATGCAGCCAACGGATGCGCCATGCGGATTTTCATGCCACGCGCCGCCACTTGCTCGGAGGCAAACACTTCAGGCACCGTATTAATCTCGCCGCCGGGCACTTTGCTGGCTTCCATTAAGCTGACAAGATCCGCCTTTTCCATCTGCCGGATGCGCGCCTCAAGCAACGGGATCAGAATCTCGCGGTTCTCCAACCGTGCTGAATTTTCAGTGAACCGCGCATCCAAGGCCAGCTCTGGCAGATCAATCAACGCGGCAAAACGCGCGAATTGCGCATCATTGCCAGCCGCCACAATCGCATGGCCATCAAGGCACTCAAACACCTGATACGGCACGATATTCGGGTGCTGGTTGCCGCGCCGTTTCGGGGCCACGCCAGAAGTTAGATAATTCACCCCCTCATTGGCCAGCCACGCCACTTGCGTATCGGCCAGCGCGATATCAATATGTTGGCCCTCGCCCGTCGCATCACGGTGGCGCAAAGCGGCCAAAATCGCGTTGCTGGCATACATGCCGCACATCATATCAGCGATGCCCACACCCACTTTGGTCGGCTCACCATCGGGCGATCCGGTCAGGCTCATCATGCCGCCAGCCCCTTGCGCCAACAGATCATACCCCGGCTTGTCAGCGTTGGGACCGGTCTGGCCAAACCCACTGATCGAGCAATAAACCAGCGACGGATTTAACGCCGACAGGGCGGCATAATCCAGCCCGTATTTGCTCAGGCCACCAACCTTGAAATTCTGGATCACCACATCAGCTTTCTTGGCCAATTCACGCAAGATATCAGCCCCCTCAGGGTCGGCCATATCCACCGCAATGCTGCGCTTATTGCGGTTGGTACACATATAATACGCACTCTCGCGGGTGGCATCCCCGTCCGCCGTGGTCACATAGGGCGGGCCCCAACCACGGGTGTCATCGCCAACCACCGGACGCTCGACCTTGATCACATCAGCACCCATATCGCCCAACAATTGAGTGGCATAAGGCCCCGCCAAAATACGCGACATATCCAAGATTTTAAGCCCCTTCAGCGGGCCGGTGATGGTCTTGTTTTCCACAGTGTTTCCTTGTGTTTAGGGCCGAGTGTTTAGGCTGATGTTTAGAGGCTGCGATTCGGCCCGGAATTTGCCCGACCTTAAGCGCATCTCATTGCAACCTGAAATGAAACTAATTTACACTTACCGTTAAAAATACTAACACTAACCATGCGCCTTGATCACCTGAAATCTTTGATTGCCATCGCCGACCACGGCAGCTTCACGGCTGCGGCCTCGGTGATCCACCTCAGCCATTCCGCCGTCAGCATCCAGATGCGTCAGCTGGAAGACCAAGTCGGCGCGCCATTGTTTGACCGCAAAACCCGCCCGCCGCGATTGACGCCACTGGGGCGCGATTCTGTCGAACGGGCCCGCGTTATCATTGCTCAGGTTGAGGATTTAAAACGGCTGCGCAGCCATGACCGGCTGGATGGCAAGGTGTCGTTTGGATTTGTGCCAACCACATTGCAAACAATTTTGCCGGTGATCCTGACCCAGTTGCAAACCGGTTTTGTTGACCTGCAAGTCACCGCGCGCTCGGGGTTTTCCCGTGGACTGGCCGAAGATGTCGCCACCGGCAAGCTTGATTTTGCCTTCTTCACCGCCTCAAAAACCCCGCGTTTTGACATCACTCTCGACATCATTGCCAACGAGCCATTGTTCCTGATCGCCGCCCCTGACACCCCCAAACATCTGAGCATTGATACGCTATTGCGCGAGCGCCCCTACATCGCCTTCAGCCCCGGCACATGGTTGGGCCAGCAGATTTTCACCAGCCTAAAAACCCGCGGCCTTGCCTTCAGCCCATCGATTGAACTGGATTCACTGAATGCGGTTGAAAACCTTGTCGCCCAAGGCTTTGGCGTCTCGATCGTGCCGCAACGCCTGTTTGCCGATGACATGGCAAACAAGCTGCACTGCCTGCCCTTTGGCACCGAATCCGAAGGCCGGAAACTGGTGTTGGCCTCGCATCCGCATTGCAGCCGCCCAACTTTACGGCGCAGCATAATCGATTTTTTACGCCTCAAAGGCGCAGCGCGGGCCAGAGCCGATTAATTCGGCTGCATAAGGCGCAAAATCAGGCTAAGAACCAGTGGCGCATCACCAGATTCGCGTCACCCCAAACCCACGCAGGGAAACAGCACCATGTCATTTGATCGCTCCATCAAAATCGCCCCCTCCATTCTGTCGGCTGATTTCGCCAACTTCGGCCAAGAAATCCGCGCCATTGAGGACCAAGGCTGTGACTGGGTTCATGTCGATGTGATGGATGGCCATTTCGTGCCCAACCTGACCTTCGGCCCCCCCGCCGTGGCCGCGTTCCGTCCGCATGTGAAAACCGTAATGGATGTGCATTTGATGATCTCGCCGGTGGACCAATATATTGACGCTTATGCTGCGGCCGGTGCCGATATCATCACCGCCCACCTTGAGGCCACCCCGCATATTCACCGCACCCTACAAGCGATCCGAGGCGCTGGAGCCAAAGCCGGTCTGGCGCTAAATCCCGGCACCGGAATTGGTGATATCGAGTATCTTCTGGACATGGTTGATCTGTTTTGTGTGATGTCCGTGAACCCCGGTTTTGGTGGGCAAAAGTTCATCCACTCGCAAATCGAAAAAGTCGCAAAACTGCGCGCAATGATTGGCGATCGCCCCATTCACATCGAGATTGATGGCGGCATCACCACCGAAACCGCCCCCTTGATGGCCGCCGCCGGTGCCGATGTTTTGGTGGCCGGATCTGCCGTGTTCACGGGCGGTTCCGTCGATAAGCCAGAGGTTTATGGCACCAATATCCGCGCCATTCGTGACGCCGCAACCGCCGCACAATAGACCGGAGACCGATCATGGCCGTGACACCCCCTGTTTGCAATTTCGACTCGAGCGCCCCAGATTTCAGCCGGCCTGCAGCCGACAACAAGCTCCAGTCTTTGGCTGGTACCAACCGCGGCGCGCTCACAACCAAGTGGAAAAGCACATAAAAACCGCCATTGTCTTTGATCTGGACGGCACTCTGATTGACAGCGCCCCCGACCTGCACGCCGCTTGTGTGAAAATGCTGACACAGGAAAATGCGCAAGTACCCAATCTGGAACAGGTCATCAGCTACATCGGCAACGGGGTGCCAAAACTGGTCGAACGTGCGATGAAGGCGGCCAATATTCCGATGGATCAGCACGAACGGTTGGTGCGCAGCTTCATGAAGTTTTACAACCAAAACCCCGCCACCCTGACCACGCTTTATCCAAACCTAATTCCCATGCTGGATGGGTTGATCAAAAACGGACACCGGCTGGCGATTTGCACCAATAAACCCGAGGCCCCTGCCCGTGTAATTTTAGACCTGCTGGACATTGAGTTTTACTTTGATGAGGTGGTTGGCGGCGATACTCTGGACCAAAAGAAACCAGAGCCAGAACCGCTGCTGCATGTGCTAAACTTGATGGGTGTCGAGCGTTGCCTTTATGTTGGCGACAGCGAAGTCGACGCCGAAACCGCCGATCGCGCTGGCCAACCGATGGCGTTGTTCACCGAGGGCTACCGCAAAGTGCCGGTGGCCAAGCTGGCGCATGAATTTGCCTTTGATGATTTCGCCGATCTTGCGGCATATATCAAAACTCTCGGATAATTGCGGCTGGCTCTGCTCCTTTAAGTTGACCACTAAGTTGGTCTTGTCACGGTTTAGTTCCGATCTCTTTAGAGCAATAATTGCTATGAAGGAGATTAGGAATGGCAATC
>JPUR01000100.1 GCA_001321835.1 Marinosulfonomonas sp. PRT-SC04 | reverse complement strand
GCTGGTGTCCGCCATCAAACACAGGTTCTCACGGCAGCAATCATCATTCACCGCCAGCATGCGGAATTTGCGTGACGCGCCGAAGGTGTCGGACACAAAGTCCAAGGACCAACGCTCGCCCGGCTGCAAAGCCACTGGCATCGGCGTTCGCGATCCCCGCGCACGTTTGCGCCCCCGCCGTCGCCTGACGCCCAGCTTTTCTTCGGTATAGAGGCGGTACAGTTTCTTATGATTCATGATCATACCTTTGCGTTCCAACATCACGCCGATCCGCCGATAACCAAATCGACGACGCTTGCTGGCAATTGCCTGCATTTCTTTGCGAACTTCAGGATTGTCGGGCGGACGCTCACGCCGGACAGTCTTGGGATCGACACCAACATGGTCTTGTCACGGTTTAGTTCCGATCTCTTTAGAGCAATAATTGCTATGAAGGAGATTAGGAATGGCAATC
>JPUR01000099.1 GCA_001321835.1 Marinosulfonomonas sp. PRT-SC04 | reverse complement strand
TTCGTTTTGGGCAAGCGCGTCTTGTGTGGAGCCCTCAAATTGCTCAAGCGCGCGACGTGCTTCTGCGGGTGTTTTGTTGCCGAGCGATGAATGGGGCCTGACGTGATTATAGTCGTATCGCCACAGCGCCAACTTGCGACGGGCATCATCCAAGCTGTCAAAGATTTCTTCGTTTAGTAGTTCATCACGCAGGCTGCCGTTGAAGCTCTCGATAAAGCCATTCTGCTGAGGCTTTCCGGGATCAATGTAATGCCAATCAACGCCGTTATCACCAGCCCATTTCAAGATCGCCCGGCTGGTGAACTCTGTGCCGTTGTCACTGACGATGCAGGCGGGCGTTCCATAGACGCGCACAAGCGCATCCAGTTCCCGCGCAACCCGAGCGCCCGAGATGCTGGTGTCCGCCATCAAACACAGGTTCTCACGGCAGCAATCATCATTCACCGCCAGCATGCGGAATTTGCGTGACGCGCCGAAGGTGTCGGACACAAAGTCCAAGGACCAACGCTCGCCCGGCTGCAAAGCCACTGGCATCGGCGTTCGCGATCCCCGCGCACGTTTGCGCCCCCGCCGTCGCCTGACGCCCAGCTTTTCTTCGGTATAGAGGCGGTACAGTTTCTTATGGTCTTGTCACGGTTTAGTTCCGATCTCTTTAGAGCAATAATTGCTATGAAGGAGATTAGGAATGGCAATC
>JPUR01000098.1 GCA_001321835.1 Marinosulfonomonas sp. PRT-SC04 | reverse complement strand
CAATAGTGACACAGCCAACAAAGCCTTTGATCCAGACCTCACGGTGGCCATAAGCAACTGGCACAGAATAATCATTGCCGCGATACCGGACCAATGACGTCGAGGTCACTTGTCCGCTTTGTCGGTCACAGGCTTCAAACGGTGCGGCTGGCAATGCTTGCATTACTGCCAGGACAGCTTCCAGCCGTTCACCAATACTGACTTTGTGACCCCGCAACACATCTCCCTGTCGCTTCAGGCACTGCTCTTCCAGATAATCGTTGAACGCATCCCAACTGGCGAAGCGCGGCATTGGCACCATGAAGTTGCGGCGCGCATAACCAACCAGCCCTTCAACCTTGCCTTTGTCATTGCCCTTGCCCGGACGGCCATACCGGTCATTGATCACATAATGCGACAGCATGGCGCTGAACCGCTGCGTGCGTTTGCGCGTGCCATCCGGCATAATTTTGGCGACAAGGCACCGGTCATTATCGTAGAGAACCGACTGAGGAACAGCGCCGAAGAATGCAAAGGCATGAACATGCCCGTCCAGCCATGCTTCGGTATTGGCTCTCTGCTAGGCTCGGACATAGCAGGCATCACTGTGTGGCAAATCATAGGCAAAGAAATAAGCCTTCTGTTCCACACCGCCGATCACAACCAAGGCCTCGCCAAAGTCGGCCTGCCCATGCCCCGCCGGATGGCTGAGCGGCACAAACATCTCCTTGCCGCCACGCTTCTTGCTGCGCACATAATCCTTCACGATGGTGTAGCCACCCGTGAACTCACATTCAGCCCGCAACCGATCAAATATCCGCTTGGCCGTATGGCGTTGCTTGCGCGGGTGCCCTTTGTCTTCCGCCAGCCAAGTATTAATCTGATACGTAAACGCATCCAGCTTGGGTCGCCTGATCGACGCCGTGCGACGATATCCGGGAGGCTCCGAATACGCCAACATCTTCGCAACACTATCTCGGCAGATCCCAAAATCCCGGGCAATAGCCCGCCCGCTCAACCCATCATGAAAATGAGCTCGGCGAACCTTCAAATACAATTCCACAGTATAAATCCCCAAACCCTCACATAAATGAAAGGGCTAAAGTGGCCGGTTTTTACTCCGCCCGCGACCGCATTATGCCGCCGCTACTGTGGCCTAGTATTGCTCCGCCGTTTACAGTGCGGTAGTGTGCTGGTCAAAATCGGTTTGATCGATACCTCTTTGTTCACCACCATGCCAAATTTATCCTGCGCACAGCCTTCAATCATTGGTATCAACCGCGGTAAGGCCGCAGCATATTGCCTCTCGAAGCCAATGAAATCACCGCGCGCCTATGCGGGGCTTGATTGGCGTGGGGGTTTCCCCTTAGGGTGCCCAGTAACGCAAAAAATTAACGCAAAAATACCTATGAACTGGAGATTTCATGCTGCTCAACAGCCCATTATGGCGCCAAACACCGCCCGCCGTTTTCCCCGTCTGTCTGGGGTTTATGTCGCTGGCATTGGGGTGGAGGAATGCCGCCGATGTGATGCCCGGAATTTCCGAGGATATCGGTAATTTGCTGCTGGCGGCCTCGACCGGTTATTTTGTCTGGTTTCTGGGGTTTTATATGCGCAAACTGGTCGCGCGGCCTGCGGTTCTGATGGAGGATATGCGCACGGCTCCGGCGCGTGCTGGGATTGCGGCGATGGCGATGGCAATGATGATTTTGGCGGCGGCTTTGCTGGCTTTCGGGGTGTCGGTGCCGCTGGTTTGGTGGACCGGCGTGGTGATGCAGATTGTTGCCAGCGTCATTGTGTTGCGGGCGGTGTGGCAGGAGCCTGCCGAGAAGCGGCAGTTTTCAACCTTTCAGTATTTGACCTTTGTTGGCCCCGTGGTCGGCCCGATTGCCGGTGTTCCGCTGGGCTATGTTTGGCAAAGCACTCTGTTGGTGATGGCGGCTCTCGTTGCCTATGTGATCATCACTGCGGGCCTTCTGCTGACCCTGAGGCGCAATCCGATACCGGTGCCGCAGCGCGTGTCGGTGATGATTTATCTGTCCCCTGTTTGCATGTTCGCCTTGGGCTTTGGTTTGCTGGGATATGAGCTGAGCTTCACTGGGTTTTACTGGGTCGGAAACGTGATGGCGTTGGGGTTGTTGGCGCTGGTGCCGTGGATGATTAAGGGCGGTTATACGCCGGTTTGGGGGGCGTTCACCTTTCCGATTGGCGCGTTCTTGAATGTGCAGGTGATGGCGGTGGCTAAGGGGTACGGGATCTGGGCTGAAACCGGGGTTTATGCGGCGATGGCGGTTGGCACGCCGGTGGTTTTGTATTTGGTGTACCGCACGGTGATGGAGTGGGTGACCGGTGATTTGGCCAAAAAATCCGGTGCGGCAACCGCGTAACGCCGGTTCAATGGAGTGCGGGAGAATGCTGCGCATGCTTGATTTAAGAGGGCGCTGCGCGCGGTGCCTCCGGCGGGGATATTTTTAAAAAAGAGAATGGGGGCTGGATTGAAAGGGGCAGAATAATCCGAAATGCCACAATCGGGGTTTCCCTTAACCGAAATTCGTGAAATAGGGACGCGTCAAATGATGCTTTTGCAAGGAGACTCCCATGGAGATTCGTGAAGCCCTTTCGTTTGATGATGTTTTGCTGGTTCCGGCCGCCTCAACTGTGCTGCCATCGACCGCAGACACCAGCACCCAAGTCACCAAATCAATCCGCTTGAACATCCCGCTGCTCAGTTCCGCGATGGACACTGTGACCGAGGCCAAGATGGCGATTGCCATGGCGCAGGCCGGCGGCATGGGGGTGATCCACCGCAATCTGAGCGTCGAGGAGCAGGCCACCCAAGTGCGCCGTGTGAAGCGTTTTGAAAGCGGTATCGTTTTCAACCCGATCACCCTGACGGCTGACCAAACCTTGGCCGATGCCAAGGCCTTGCAGGAACGTTACCGGGTCACTGGTTTTCCTGTGGTTGATGGCAGCGGCCGGGTGGTTGGCATTGTCACCAACCGCGATATGCGCTTTGCCACCGATGATAAAACCCCGGTTTCGGCGATGATGTCGTCTGATAATCTGGCGCTGCTGCATGAGCCCGCCGATCTGGATGAGGCCAAAAGCCTGATGCAGGCGCGGCGCATTGAAAAGCTGCTGATCACCGATGGCGCGGGCAAGCTGACCGGCCTGCTGACCCTAAAAGATCTGGAGCAAGCGGTGCTGAACCCACAGGCCTGTAAGGATGATCTGGGCCGCTTACGGGTGGCGGCGGCCAGCACGGTTGGTGACGCTGGTTTTGCACGCTCAATGGCGCTGGTTGAAGCGGGCGTTGATATGATCGTGATTGACACAGCACATGGCCATTCCGCTGGTGTGGCGCTGGCGGTCGAGCAGGCCAAAAAGGCGTTTGGCGATGTGCAGGTTGTGGCTGGAAATGTCGCCACCGCCGCGGCCACCCGCGCGCTGATTGATGCGGGTGCTGATGCGGTCAAGGTCGGCATTGGACCTGGCTCAATCTGTACCACGCGGATTGTGGCCGGTGTCGGGGTGCCACAGCTCACCGCGATCCTTGATAGTGCGCGTGGTGCTGCGGACAGCGGCATCCCGATTATCGCTGATGGCGGCATCAAATTTTCCGGTGATTTTGCCAAGGCGATTGCGGCTGGTGCCAGCTGTGCGATGGTTGGCAGCATGGTGGCCGGCACCGACGAGAGCCCCGGAGAAGTCATTCTATATCAAGGTCGTAGCTATAAAAGCTACCGTGGTATGGGCAGCCTTGGCGCGATGGCGCGGGGATCAGCGGACCGGTATTTTCAAGCCGATGCCGCCAGCGATAAACTGGTGCCCGAAGGTATCGAGGGGCAGGTGCCCTACAAGGGTTCGGCCAATACGGTGATCCACCAGCTGGTCGGCGGTTTGCGGGCCGCGATGGGCTATACGGGGGCGGCAACGGTTGAAGATATGCGCAAGAATTCCGAGTTCGTGCGCATCACCAGCGCGGGCCTGAAGGAAAGCCATGTGCATGACGTACAGATCACCCGCGAAAGCCCGAATTACCGGATGTCTTAGCGGGGGCTGGCGGTCATCATATGTGGGCATTAGGTAATGAACGGATCAGAGACGAGAGATAGTACCGACCTCCTTCGTAATTTGGGAATTACAGGATATTCGCTTAATACTTCAGTCAAGGTGAATTCCTTATGGGTTCGGCCAAAGGATTTGCAAAGTCATCTTGGGCGATATGCACATAGGGTTTGTTAAGCATACGGGAGATGAACTGTATCAGTTCCAACATATTGGAACGGCAACAGGTATAAAATACCGTGGCCGGTATTTTGTCATTTCTACGTATCATCAACACGAGGTCGGTGAAAAAGAAGGTTTAGGGATTTATGTATTTCCAGAAAACTGTGTTGTTACCCCAAGTGCAAAATGGACATTAGATGTCCCTCTAGGAGAGGGGCGGGATGATTGTTAGAGGGTGTTCAGAATTCCGTGTCACAGGGTTAGCCTAGATGTCGAGCACGTCGTC
>JPUR01000097.1 GCA_001321835.1 Marinosulfonomonas sp. PRT-SC04 | reverse complement strand
GAGGGAAGTTTCGGGGGGCAGGTCACACAGATTACACCTATTACCGGCAGGCGATGAGCCCCAAAGAGCGTAAAAAGATGGTTAGCAAGCGGGTGGATATCAGCCTGTCCCGTCAGTGTAAGGTTTTGAGGATCCGTCGATCATCTCTCTATTACACGCCCATCAATTTCAGTGTTGAAACGCTGAAATTGATGGGCCAAATCGACAAGGTTTTCATCCAATATCCGTTTTTCCCCTCTCGTGCATTGCTGCGCATTACCCTGCCGGGCAGTGGATCAAGGTTCCCAGTTCACCGGAACAGTATGGATCACAACGCTGCCCGAGGCAGGCGTGAAATATCCATGCCTCTCGGTGATTTGGGAAATCACCTGCCGGTAATAGACGGTCGTGGTCGCTACCTCGACAATATTTTCCCTAACGGTGATTTTTCAAATCACCTGTCGGCAGCGATTGACCGGCTGTGGCGGTCATTGAAGCAGGAGGCAGTATATTTGCACGAGTTAACCGATGGTTTTGTGGCCGAACGCGTCATTCGTGAGTGGATCACATTTTACAACACCGACCGCCCCCACACGGCCCTCGACAAACGAACGCCGGACGAGGCATACTTTGGCGGTAAAGAAATGATGAAAGCGGCATGATAACCCAACCCGATACACCTTAACCCAGCCACAAACCTGTTCGGAAAAGCAGGACCACTTCAGGCTAATGAGCTTATGTACTGATTATATAATTGAATCCCCCCGACATGAAGCCGACCATGCCTGCTGCGCCAGACAGTGCCGAACACACACCGCCGTATACATTAGTATACTGTAGACGTTTTAAGTTGAATATTGTATGGCTCAGGAAACTAAATTCATGAGGTTTCCAATGTCAGATATCATCTACACCAAAGTCGACGAAGCGCCAGAGCTTGCCTCGGCGTCGTTCTTGCCGATCATCCAGAAATTCACGGCCGCGGCCGGAGTGTCTGTGGGCACAAAAGACATCAGCCTGGCGGGCCGCATCATCGCCACCTTCCCCGAACATCTGACCCAAGAACAGCGCCAGCCCGACGATTTGGCCGAGCTGGGTAAATTGGTGAAAACCGCCAGTGCCAACGTCATCAAGCTGCCGAATATCTCCGCCTCGGTGCCGCAACTTGTTGCCGCCGTCAAAGAACTGCAATCGCAAGGCTATGCGCTGCCAGACTATCTTGAAGCGCCAAGCACTGACGCAGAAAAAGCCATCCGCGTTAAGTATGACACCCTGAAAGGCTCCGCCGTGAACCCGGTTTTGCGCGAAGGAAATTCAGACCGGCGCGCCGCCAAGGCCGTCAAAAGCTATGCGCAGAAGAACCCGCACCGCATGGGTGACTGGACATCGAGCAGTAAAACTCGCGTCTCCGCGATGTCCGGCGGTGATTTCTTCTCGAACGAAACCTCGGTCACATTGGCCGATGCCGCCACCGCCAAGATCGTGCTGCAAACCACTGATGGCGAGATCATCCTGAAGGACGCGGTCAGCTATCCCGCCGGCACCGTGGTTGATGCCACCTACATGAGCGTCGCGGCGCTTGATGCGTTCATTGCCGACGAAATCGAGAAAACCAAAGCCGAGGGCACCCTGTTCTCGCTGCACATGAAGGCCACCATGATGAAGGTCTCGGACCCGATCATCTTTGGTCACGCGGTTAAGGTTTTCCTCGCGCCAGTGTTTGAAAAACATGGCGCCGCGATGGCTGATCTGGGTGTGAACCCGAATTCTGGCTTGGGTGATCTGTTGGCCCGCGTTGCTGATAATGCTGAAATCATCGCCGATATCGACGCCTGCATCGCCTCGCGCCCGCCGCTGTATATGGTCGATTCCGACAAGGGCATCACCAACCTGCATGTGCCTTCTGACGTGATCATCGACGCCTCGATGCCCGCCCTGATCCGCGCTGGCGGCAAAGGTTGGGGGCCGGATGGCACAGAATCTGACGCCAATTGTTTGATCCCGGATAATTCCTACGCGCCGATCTATGATGAATCCATCAAGTTCTTTAAGGAGAGCGGCAAACTAAATCCCGCCACCGCCGGCACCGTTCAAAACGTCGGTCTAATGGCGCAAAAAGCCGAAGAATACGGCTCGCACCCGACAACATTTGAAATGCCATCGGCAGGCACCGTCAAGATGATCCTTGAGGATGGCACCGTGTTGCACAGCCACGACGTTGAAACCGGCGACATCTGGCGCTCGGCTTCGGCCCGCAAAGCCCCGATTGAAGACTGGGTGAACCTCGCCATTGAGCGTCAAAAAATCGAGGGCATTCGCGCGATCTTCTGGCTCGATGAAACCCGCGCCCATGACGCCGAGCTGATCGCCTATATCAAACCGATCCTTAAAGCCAAGGGCGTGGCTGACAAGTTCGAAATCATGGCGCCGCGCGAAGCCACCCGCGCCTCGCTGCAGACCATCACCAAGGGCGAGAACACCATCGCCATCACCGGCAACGTGCTGCGCGATTACCTGACCGATCTGTTCCCAATCTTAGAGCTGGCGACCTCGGCCAAAATGCTGTCAATCGTCAAACTGATGAACGGCGGCGGCTTGTTTGAAACTGGCGCGGGCGGCTCGGCCCCCAAGCACGTCCAGCAACTGGTTGACGAAAACCACCTGCGTTGGGACAGCCTTGGCGAATTCTGCGCCTTGGGGGAAAGCCTGAACTTCTTGGCCACCACCAAAGGCAACGAGAAAGCCCGCGTGCTGGGCGCCGCCGTTGATGCCGCAACCCAGGCCCTTTTGGACAATGGCAAATCACCATCGCGCAAAGTTGGCGAACCTGACAACCGCGACAGCCACTACTGGTTCGCCCGCTACTGGGCCGAGGCCTTGGCCGTTCAAAACAGCGACACCGAACTGGCCACATATTTCGCCCCAATTGCCAAAGCGCTGGCGGCAGGCGAGGACAAGATCATCGCTGAACTTGCCGCAGCTCAAGGGGCGGCTGTCGATTTGAGTGGCTATTATCACGCTGATCCGGCCAAGATCGCAGCCGTGATGCGCCCCTCGAAAACCTTGAACGCGATCATCGGATAGGGCTTCGTCCCACGCGATACAGCAGGGCCGCACAGTCATAAACACTGCGCGGCCCTTTGGCATTTCAAAATGAATTTTCAGGCCAAAATCTACCTGCAAACAACGGCCCAAATGCGGTCGCATCCCGCACGGCCTGAGCCGCGGTGCCGGCACGTCAGCGCCTATGCCAGTCTTGGCTTAACGCTTGCGAAACACCGCAACACTGGAGCGGGCTTTTTGCATTTCCTTGGGCGCGCCGGGACCATAAACTGGCGCGTCCAGCAGCTCAAAATCGCAGATCATATCATCATAATAGGTGAATTTGGCGGCAAACCCAGCGCTCTCGTAGACGCCCGCGTTGATCCCCAATACATAGAGCGCGCCACGGGCCCCAATTCGGATCAGCTCGTCAATCGCCTCGGCTCCGACATGCCCAAAGGTGAAGGTACCCGCACAAGTGATGCCGCCATAAAGCCCGTCAGCAATCGCCAACGGCCCTGTTAGATCGGCGGTGACGGCTTGCCTATAACAGCCCTTGCCCATCGCTACCGCAAGCATTTCAGCCGAGATATCCAACGCATCAACCGGCGTGACACCAAGCGTTGCCAAACCTTCGCCCACCAGCCCAGTGCCCGCCCCGACATCCAAAACCGGTGCGCCAATTTTGAAACGAGCGCTGAACAGTTCGGCGATCATCAATGGATAGCGGTAATCATTGGCCTGCGCGAAATCCTCGTCATAGCTCGCGGCCCAATCGCCATACAGCGCGATCGAATCTTCTGGCGTCTTCAGCGCATAGGCCGCCTGCAGTCCGGTTTTTTGCTCTGCCACGTTAAACTCCGCTACATCACGGTGAGTCATCTTCCAAATGCATCTTCATATCCATCAACACATGTTGCAATGCCGAGGTTTCCCGCAGCAGGCGCTTGGCCTCGTTGATGGTGATAATCCCATCCTCGATGGATTGGTTGTATTCCCCCATCAGCATGGCAAATCGTTGCGACAACGCGATCACATCAGAGTTGACCCCACCCGCCGTTGAGTTGCGTTTCTCGCGGTTAAACGAAATCGTCACGCCGGACAAATCTGCCAAACCAGAGGTCACATGCGGATATTCCGCCTCCGCCTCAAGCGCGGCCACCGCATCAATCGGCATAAACCGCTCGGCATGTTCTTCGGCATGGGAGTAATAACGCCCCAGCGTGGCTTTTGATTTGCCGGTCAATTTACATGCGGTCTCGATTCCGACAGCTTTGACCAAAGCTTCCGTATGATTTTTTAAGTAAATTCTCACGTCGACCATTTAAGACTCCTATTGAAGCATCCGTAAAGTAGGGGGAAATGCCTATACCTTTTCCCATTAATCGGTTCTCAAACATTTGTCATAATTAAATCAGATCCCGTGTTTTGGGATCGTTGCGAGTAGCCGGTGCACCCAGCGCTGGTTAAGGTGGGGGTTCACCGTGTTCTGTTATGTGGGAATAGTAGAGTCAGAGCAATCTGACAGTCGCACGGAGGCCCTTTTTAGTTTATATTTAGTACCAGAGGCTCGGATCATCCCCAGGCAGTTTTGCCAGGTCCGAGCCTCTTTTTCCGTGCCTATCAAGTGCCTCAAGTAGCAGAACAAATGCACCTCACGGACTGATCCCCCACCTAAACCGCCCCATCTAAACACGTGATATAAGGCCAATACGGGTTATTTCTGCCCGAGCACTTGCACAGCGCAGGTTCTACTGGCAAAACGCCTTCGATGGCAAAACTGTATTTTCACTACTCAACGATGAACGCTGGCAAGTCGACAATTTTGTTGCAGGCCTCTTATAACTATCGTGAACGCGGCATGGGCACATACCTGATGACCGCCCGCCTGGACAACCGCGCCGGACACGCGCAAATTGCCTCGCGCATCGGCATTAAAGAGGATGCGGATACGTTTGAGGCCGGTGAAGATTTATTTGCCAAAATCCAAATGCGCCTGAGAAACGGGCCATGTGCCTGTGTGTTCATCGACGAATCACAGTTTTTACAAAAGTCCCAAGTCTGGCAATTGGCCCGCGTGGTCGATGATCTGGGGGTGCCTATTATGTGCTACGGGCTGCGGGTCGATTTTCAAGGCGAACTGTTTCCAGGCTCTGCCGCGCTTTTGGCATTGGCGGATGAGATGCGCGAAGCCCGCACAATTTGCCATTGCGGCAAGAAGGCGACGATGGTGGTGCGTCAGGACGAAAACGGAAAAGTACTGCTGGAGGGCGATCAGGTCCAGCTCGGCGGCAATGAAAGCTACGTCTCGCTATGCCGCAAACACTGGCGCGAGGCCACGGGAGATCAGGGGTAAAGGTTGCAACCTTACCCCTTTCTCACACCGTCTTCACACCTTGTTCGGCAACACGTCACCGGCAAAAAATGCCCGCAGATTGTCTACCGCCAGCATTCCCATCAGGCTGCGCACCTCTTCGGCGTTGGTGCCCAGATGTGGCAACAGCACCACGTTCTCCAGCGCCAATAACGCCTCTGGCACATGCGGTTCCTGCTCATAGACATCGAGCCCTGCCCCGGCAATCTGGCCGGACGTAAGCGCCGCAATCAATGCCGCCTCGTCAATCACATCACCGCGGGAAATATTCACCAGATAGGCGTGTGATTGCATCGCTGCGAGGGCTTTCGCGTCAATAAAATGATGGGTTTCAGGGCTGCCCGGCACAGCAATCACCACCACATCGGCCACCGCCATCACCTCAGCCAGCGATTCTAACTGGCGCGCTGGCACCCCAACATCCGCCACAGATGAACGATTGTGAAACACCACCGACATGCCAAAACCGGCCTGACAACGCCGCGCAATCGCCTTGCCAATCCGGCCCATGCCGATAATCCCGACGGTTTTGCCACCAATATGCATGCCCAGCATTTGCACCGGATGCCAGCCCCTCCATTCCCCAGAGCGCACCAGCCGCTCGCCCTCGCCCGCACGCCGCGCCGCCATTAAAATCAGCGTCATCGCAATGTCAGCGGTGGCATCAGTCACAGCCCCCGGCGTGTTGCTCACAACCATGCCCTTGGCCGCCGCAGCGCCAACATCAATGTGGTTATAGCCAACCCCAAAGTTCGCCAGCATCTTGCAACGCGGCGCCTCCACACGACCAATCGCCGCGGCCGTGAACGCATCCCCCAATGTCGGCAAAATCGCATCATAAGCGGCCAATGCGGTGGCAACCTCATCCTCAGTCATCGGCTGAGTTGTCGGGCGCAAAGTCACCTCAAATTCAGCATTCAAAGCCTGCATCACCGTATCGGGCAACGCCCGCGAAACCAATAGCGTCTGCATCAATGCATCCTTTCGCCTACGGGAACATCCTTGTCCGGGGTCAGCAGCACAATATGCCCCTCGGCATCAGAAACTCCCAACACCAAAACCTCTGACATGAATTTTCCAATCTGGCGCGGCGGAAAATTAACCACCGCCATCACCCGTTTGCCGATCAATCCATCGGGCGTGTAATGACCGGTAATCTGGGCCGAGCTTTTCTTCTCGCCAATCTCATCGCCAAAATCCAGCCACAGCTTGATCGCCGGTTTGCGCGCCTCGGGATAGGCCTCGGCCCGCACCACTTCACCAACCCGAATATCCACCTTCAAAAAATCATCAAACGTCAGATCATCGCTCATTTCGACAACTCCCGTGAACGATCCGCCGCCGCCTTAACGGTGCGTTTTATCAATCCGCCCAAACCTGTCGCATCATCCATCAACACCGCCAAACCCGCCGCTGTGGTGCCTTGCGGGCTGGTCACATTAATCCGCAACTGGGCGGGAGTTTCCTCAGAAACCTCGGCCAGATGGCCGGCGCCAGCCACCGTTGCCTTGGCCAATGTCATCGCCATTTCAGCAGGCAACCCTTCGGCCACTCCAGCCGCCGCCAGCGCTTCAATCATATAGAAAACATAGCCGGGACCAGAACCAGAAACCCCAGTGACCGCATCCATCTGCGCCTCGGTCTGCAACCGCACGGTTTGACCGATCGCTTGCAACAATTCTTCGGCCAGCGCCAACTCAGAATCGCCAACATTGTGATTGCCGATCAACGCGGTGATCCCGTGCATCACAGCGGCTGGCGTGTTGGGCATCGCCCGAACCACCGGCGTATCAGCCCCCAGAACCTTCTCATAAAACGACACCGGCGTGCCCGCGGCCACCGAAATAAACAGGGTCGATCCATTGCCAAGCGGCGTTAACGAAGGCAACGCCTCGGCCATCATCTGCGGCTTGACCGCAATCAGCACAATCGCCGGTGCTGCGGGCAAATCCGTATTTAAATGTAAACCATCCGCCACCAGACCCTGCACCCAATCCGAGGCATGCGGATCCATAATCCAGACCGACGCCGCTGGCACGCCCTGCTTCAACCAGCCCTGCAACATGGCGGACCCCATCTTGCCACAGCCCAGCAAAACCAGACCGCGTGTTTTTACATCATTGATATCCATTGAAGTGCCCTCTGTATTGATCAGGACATGGTTAACGCAGTTTGCAAAATTTCTATATCAAAATTTAGCTAATCCGAATGCAAACGCGATCAGGCCCGATCAGGCCCGTCCATAGCCCTGCGCAATCGCAACCTGCAAAGCCTGCTCGACCGGCTGATCGCCCCAAACCACCAACTGAAACGCGGGGTAATAGCGCTCGGCAGCCTCAACCGCCGCATTGATCATCGTCGAAATTTGCTCAGGCACCGCCGTTTGGCCGCCCGACAACATCAACCCATAGCGATAAACCATCAGGCGCTGCTCGTTCCAATAGGTAAAGGCCCCAGCCCAGCAACGATCATTCACCGAGTTCAACGCCTCATATAACTGCGGCAATTTCTCTTCCGGTGGCTCCATTTCAAAGGTGCAAATCAAACGCAAAGCCTCGTCCTGCTCCGACCACGCCAAAGTGATCGAATAGGTACGCCACTGCCCCTCAACCGACATGGCAATTTGGTCATCCGCCACCCGGTCAAAATCCCAAGCATGATGTGCGGCCAGTGTTTCGACAATATCAATCGGATGCAGATCATCTGCGTTCATGAAGTGTTCCGATAATGACATATGCCTAAACCTTTACTGCTACAGCGTGTTGATGAACGGCCAATCACCTTAGACCTGCCCACCAGAACCAGTAGATATTAACCTATCGCTTACCACATATGGTGGTGCATCAAGCTAAATCTGTAAAGAATTATATTCAGGTTATCCCCAGTTATTTTCAGCCCCAAACCAAAGCCCATTCACCCGCAGAAATGATACCACGCTCAGAACCGCCCCCAACATCGCCAATAAAGCCGGTGATCAGACCCGAAAATCACACCACAATCACAGCAACAGGCATGCCGCCGGCGCACAAAAAAATAGAGACCCGGACCACCCGAACCTCTTCTCTTTTTCATAAATATCCCCGCCGGAGCATCCCATCGCGCCCCACTTTAGGGACCTATGAGAAAAGGGCTACAACCACACAGTGGTGCAGCCCCCTCAATCAAATCAGGATTTCTTAGCGCGGCTTGCTGGTTTTGCCTTGGCAGCCGATTTCTTGGCCGCTGGTTTTGCCTCCAGCGCATCCAGCCGCGCCTTTAGCGCTTCATTCTCTTCGCGTGCTTTTTGCGCCATCGCCCGCACCGCATCAAACTCTTCGCGCGACACAAAATCGCGATCGGCCATCCAGCGGTCAACCCAGCTTTGCATCGCGGTGTTGGCCTCGTCTTTGGCGCCTTGGGCCACACCCATCGCGTTTGTGAATAAATGTGAAATATCATCTAAAACTTTGTTACGGCTCTGCATAAGTGTCTCCTGATCACAGTGTTAACCTCTATATGGGCTCGCATGGCGCAAATCTCAAGGTTGACTTTAACCCGATTGGAAAGGCACTTAACACTATGCAAGCAATTATCCCCTTCCCCGGCCTCGGCAACGAAATTTTCAGCGTTGATCTCGGTAGTTTTTCCTTTGCCCTGCGCTGGTATGCACTGGCTTATATCGTCGGCATTATCATCGGCTATCGCATCGTTTTGCGGGCGGTGCGCGCCCCGCGTTTGTGGCTGAATGATACCGCGCCCGTCAGCGCAGAGCTGCTCGAGGCTTTCCTGACTTGGGCGATCATTGGCATCATCCTTGGCGGACGGCTTGGCTTCGTGCTGTTCTACCAACCGACATATTACCTGCAAAACCCCGCTGAAATCCTGCAAGTCTGGAATGGCGGCATGTCATTTCACGGTGGCTTCCTTGGCGTGGTGATTGCCAGCCTGATTTTCTGCCGCAAACACAGCCTGAAAATGCTGTCGTTTGGCGATCTTATGGCAATGGCCGCCCCAATCGGTTTGCTGCTGGGACGGCTCGCCAATTTCAACAGCGCCGAGCTTTGGGGCCGCCCTTCGACCCTGCCATGGGCGGTGATTTTCCCCGGCACTGCGGCACAGGATTGCGCTGGCGTGATTGGTCTTTGCGCCCGCCATCCCTCACAAATCTATGAGGCCGGCATGGAGGGGCTGATCCTTGGCGCCATCATTTTATATCTGGCATGGCGACGTGATTGGCTGAAAAAACCAGGCCAATTGATGGGCCTGTTCATCATGGGCTACGGCATCTCGCGCTTTATCGTCGAGTTCTTCCGCCAAGCTGATGCGCAATTCATCACCGCCATCAACCCGATGGGCTACGTCATGCAATTTGGCGAGTTTGGCCTGACCAAAGGCCAGCAACTGTCCTTGCCAATGATCGCCGTTGGGCTGCTCTTTATCATCATCGCAAGGCGGCGCGCATGACTGCGCTTGCCAAAATCCTGATCCAGCGCATCACCGACACCGGCCCGATCCCGATTGCCGACTATATGGCCGAATGCCTGCTGCACCCAAAACACGGCTATTACTCCACCCGTGATCCGTTTGGCACCGATGGGGATTTCACCACCGCGCCCGAGATCAGCCAGATGTTTGGTGAATTGCTCGGGTTGTGTCTGGCCCAGACATGGCTAGATCAAGGCGCGCCGAACCTGTTCGTTCTGGCCGAAATCGGGCCTGGTCGCGGCACCCTGATGGCGGATGTTCTGCGCGCCACCAAAGGTGTTGCAGGGTTTCATGCCGCTGCCCAAATCACCCTAATCGAGGCCTCTCCCGTGCTGCAACAGGTGCAGCGCGACCGACTTGCCGATTACGACGTCACATGGGTTGGCACCATCGCCGAGGTTGCTGATGGCCCATTGTTCCTGCTGGCCAACGAGTTTTTCGACGCGCTGCCGATCCACCAATACATCATGGATGATGACGGTTGGCGCGAACGCCTTGTCGGGGTTGCCGATGGTAAGCTTGTGTTTGGCGCCGCCGCCGCAGACGAGTTTGAGCCTTTAGAGCATCGGCGCAAAGACTGTCGCAACGGTGATCTGGTCGAAACCTGCCCCCCCGCCACCGCCATTGCCAGTGAAATTGCCACCCGCATTGCCGCCCATGGCGGGGCCGCGATCATCATCGATTATGGCGGTTGGCGCTCTTTGGGCGACACGGTTCAGGCGCTGCGAAAGCATAAGTTCGACGCCCCGCTGGCCCATCCTGGCCAAGCCGATCTGACCGCGCATGTGGACTTTGAAACCTTAACCATGGCCGCCTGCGACCACACGCTGGTTAGCGAAATTATCGGTCAGGGTGAATTGCTGCAACGGCTCGGCATTGATCAACGCACAGAGGCGTTGGCCCGTAGGCTTGAGGGCACGGATCTCAACAGCCATCTGATGGCGCACCGCCGCTTGACCGATGCCACCGAAATGGGCACCCTGTTCAAAGCAATCGCCTTTTATCCAAACGGCAGCGCGCCCCCTCCGGGATTTAGCCCCGCCACCGGAATCTAGCCAATGACCCTTGAAATATTGACCGCTGACAGCCTGTCCAATCTGCGCCCAGATCTGCGTCACGGGTTTTTCACCCGCCACGGCGGTGCCTCCAGTGGCATCTTTGAGGGCCTGAACTGCGGCTTTGGCTCCTCTGATCAAACCAACGCTGTGACCGTCAACCGGACCCGCGTTGCCGAGGCGATGGATGTGCCGCTGCAAAACCTCGCCTCGGTTCATCAATACCATTCCGCCGTCGTCTTACACGTCGATCAACCGCTGGGGCCGGATCGCCCGAAAGCCGACGCTATGGTCACCGCCACAGCGGGCATTGCGCTGGGAATCCTGACTGCCGATTGCGCGCCGGTGCTGTTTGCCGATACCAAAACCGGCGTAGTTGGCGCCGCGCATGCGGGCTGGCAAGGTGCGCTGAACGGGGTGCTTGAAGCCACGCTCGACGCCATGGAAACACTGGGCGCAAACCGGCAGAACATCACCGCCGTGATCGGCCCCTGCATCAGCCAAGTCGCCTATGAGGTCGGGCCGGAATTCATGGACCGCTTCATGATGGAAGACCCTGACAACAGCCGGTTTTTTGCCGGTGGCACCGGGGATCATCTGCAGTTTGATCTGCCCAGTTTTGCGTTGCATCGCCTGCGCCAAGCCGAGGTTGGCGAGGCCGAATGGATCCGCCGCTGCACCTATAGTGATGCGACGCGGTTTTACTCCTACCGGCGCTGCGTGCATGAAAAACAAGCCGACTATGGCCGCCTGATCTCGGTGATCCGCGCCTAACAGAAAACCTCCAATTGGGTCGCTGCAGTGGCAAACCACGCCGCATTCCCGCCCAAATCTTGAGAAATAATCCGCTAGATTCAGCGCCATTAAAGCCGGTGGCGCCACAACACCCAATGAAACAAGGTCGGTTGGCATTTTCTGGCCCTGCACGATTGGTCCTGGAAATAAGGTTGGGTTTTATCGAATTTAATTCAATTCGTCATTTTACCGCCCGATTGTACCGCTATATTAGGTCTTGTCAGCAGATGTTGGCGCACAGAACAGCACAGCAAATTTCGCGGCAAGCGCCACCGGCACATATAACGCCAAACAAAAGCGCACCGCCCAGGGTTTTATTGGAGCAGTAAGATGAAAAAGCAGACACGCATGATCAAGAACATCATCAATGAAGCCGCAAAAACCGATGTGGTGATGCCCTGGACCCGTGGCGCACGGCGCGGCGCGTGGATTGCCAAACGCGCCAACCTCGCCGCGAGCCAACCGGTGGAGCTGAAGGTGCTACGCGGCTAACCCCCCAAATAGTTATTGAAGTCCCCGCATCAGGGGTATCAGGCCGCCGTCTACGGGTGGCCTGAAGTGATTCAGGCGTCGGAATATGTGCTTCGAATCAAATAAGGCACTCTGATCGCCATTTCAGAAACAATGCCGCCAATCACCAATGATTGACCATCAGACACCGCCCATTTGTAGTTAATTTTTGACAGGGAGCTAAAATTACGGTCCTTTACTTTTAACAAATTCACTATGCATCTTCGGTGGGGACCGAAGGAAGATGTGCCACAAGTTAAGGGACACATCATGAATCACCCGCACCGATCACTCGGCATAGAGAGCAACAATACGGTTCCCCATACGTGGGCCGCTCAACCAGATAGGCGCCCCTTGCGTGCCCTGCCTCGGACACGTCGTTACGAGGTCGCCTATCTGGACCACAATTCTAAAATCGCCCATTTCTCGCGTGTTGCACTGGCTGTGCCGTTGTTTGAAGATGCGTTTTGCGCCATGGCGCGTGGCAGCCTCATCGCCACCGCCAATGGGCCCATCCCATTGAAGACCTGCAGCCCGGCACCTATGTTTGCACCCGCGATAATGGCATCCAACCCCTGCTTTGGGTGGGGTCAATGGCCATGGCTCCCGACCCCCACCACACATTTGAGAACATCGACAACATGGCGGCCGATATCGGGGTGAACACCAGGGGGCTTTCGCGTGTCACCGCTGACAGCTTCGGTCTGGGGCGTCCGATGCCCGACCTTCTGCTCGGCCCCAGTGCGCGGCTGTTTCGTCAAGATGCCGCTTTGATTGCGGCGATTGGCAGCACCGCCGCCCTTGCGCCAATCAGCGCGTTTATTGATGGCGATACGGTGTTGAGCATCACGCCAGTCGCGCCGGTTCAGGTTTACCATTTGGCGTTTTCGCGCCACCAGATCATCTCGGCCAACGGGTTGGAAATCGAAAGTTATCACCCCGGCAGCCTACATGACATGCACCTGAGCGGGCAAATGCGGGCATCGTTCGTGGCGATGTTTCCACAAATCAAAACCCTGCGGGATTTCGGCCCACTGGCCCATCCGCGGATGTCACTGGATGCAGCACTCGGGGTTTTGGCCGCCTAGAGCGCTCGGATCTCGGCCCTCAAAATGATATATCTTGGCCGCCAAAACGGCCCATCGGCGTGACTGAATTTCGGTCTGGTTTTCACCCAATCAAAGGCACGCAGCGCTGGCCGTGCTTAACGCCTGCCAATCGCCACTCATCCGCCCAGCTGAGGCCGCATAGCTTGATAAATTACCGCGGTGGCGACATTTGCCAAATTAAGCGATCGAACCTGCGAATTGCGCATTGGCAAGCTAAACAGTCGATCATCCATGCCATCCAATATCTCCGGCGGCAAACCTTTGGATTCACAGCCGAAAACCAAATAAGCATCGTCTTGATAGTCAGGGTCATAAAGGCTTTTCGCACCATGTTCCTCAAAGAAATACAGGTTTTCGCGCGGCGGTTTTCGCGCCTCCAAAAAACTTTTCCAGGTGTCATATTCACTGAGATTGACATGCTTCCAGTAATTGGTTCCAGCCCGGCGCACCGCCTTTTCGTCGAGGAAAAACCCGTAAGGTTTGATCAGGATCAGCTCTAGATTAAGCGCCACACAAGTCCGCCCAATCGCACCGGTGTTGTACGGAATTTCTGGGGTCACCAATACCATTTTCATACACGGATCAGACATAGGCTATGTGGGCTTTCTAAATCACGGGCACAGGATCGACCCATCGTTAGGAATGCTGATACCCCAACTACGGGGGGCTTAACAACGCCAATTCCGCCATGCCAAGCGGCCATCGCCCCCTCGCCATGTTGCGAAAAATCGTGATTAGGCTGTTTTCTCCAGCCGTTTTTCCAGCACATCAAACGGCACACCTGGCTGGTCTTTGGCACCACGGATAACCAGCGATGTTTTCACACTGGCCACATTGTCAGCCGCAGTCAGATCCTCGGTCAGGAAGTTCTGAAACGTCGAAAGATCTGGCGCCACGCATTTCAGAATGAAATCAACCTCGCCATTCAGCATGTGGCACTCACGTACCAGCGACCAGCTCTGACATTTTGCCTCAAACGCCGACAGATCAACCTCGGCCTGACGTTGCAACCCGACCATCACAAACACCTGCACTTCAAAGCCAAGCGCGCGCGCGTTTACATCGGCGTGATACCCCTTGATAAATCCGCTTTCCTCTAACGTGCGCACCCGGCGCAAACATGGCGGCGCCGAAATGCCAACCCGTCTGGCCAGCTCCACATTGGTCATCCGCCCGTCAGCCTGCAATTCTGCCAAAATCATCCGATCAATTGGATCAAGTTTCGATGCGGCCATTGTTTTTCCCATTCTATATTTTGGCAGATTGTACGCCTGCCCCCCGCCATGCGCAACAATATTTCACAACCACGCGGTATTCTTAAAACATCGGTAAATTCCGCGTCATTTTCCCGCGATCCGCGCAACGGGGCTTTTCCTGCCCGCCGTGCCTGACTATATCAACGGCAACCACATATTCCCAAAGGAGCCTGTCATGGCCGAAACACGTCACACCAAAGTACTGATCATCGGCTCTGGCCCTGCGGGTTACACCGCCGGTGTTTACGCCAGCCGCGCCATGCTGAACCCGATTTTGGTACAAGGGTTAGAGCCCGGCGGCCAGTTGACCACCACCACCGATGTTGAAAACTGGCCCGGCAACACCGAGATCCAAGGCCCTGATCTGATGGTCAACATGGAGGCCCACGCCCGTGCCATGGGCACCGAGATTATCAGCGACATCATCACCGATCTGGACCTATCCAAACGCCCCTTCACCGCCAAAGGCGACAGCGGCACGCTTTACACGGCAGATGCGATTATTCTGGCCACCGGTGCGCGCGCCAAATGGTTGGGACTTGAGAGTGAGGAAGCCTTCAAAGGCTTCGGCGTTTCGGCCTGCGCCACTTGCGATGGCTTCTTTTACCGCGGCATGGAAATTGTCGTGATCGGCGGCGGCAACACCGCAGTTGAAGAAGCACTGTTCCTGACCAAATTCGCCAGCAAAGTTACCCTGATCCATCGTCGCGACGAGCTGCGCAGCGAAAAGATTTTGGAAGACCGTTTGATGAAGAACCCAAAGATCGAAACGCTCTGGTTCAACGAGCTGGTCGAAGTGGTCGGCGACGACATGCCCAAAGGCGTCACCGGTGTGCGCACCAAAAACGTTAAAACCGGCGAGATCACCGAGACCCCTTGCAAAGGCGTGTTCATCGCCATCGGCCACGCACCGGCCAGCGAATTGGTCAAAGACGTGCTGGAAACCCACATGGGCGGCTATGTCGTCACCCAACCCGACAGCACCGCCACCTCGATTCCCGGCGTGTTTGCGGCGGGCGATTTGACCGACCACAAATACCGCCAAGCCGTGACATCGGCAGGCATGGGCTGCATGGCAGCACTCGAGGTCGAACGTTTCCTTGCCGAGCAGAATGATTAAATATCAATCGCTTTCAGGGCGCTTTTACCGGATCACGTTCGCCACAGATGCTGCCCGCGTTCTGGGCGGAGTGATCCACCCCGAGGGGCGTTTTCATCACGACGCTGAACCTGCATTCTACTGCTCCCCAACCCAACAGGCCGCAAGCGCTGCCGTGGCGATCTATCTCAAGCCGGATGACCCCAAACGCGTGATAATTCCGCTTGAGATTACCAATGCCAAAATCTGCGATCTGCGTGATCCTGAAACCTGTGCCGCCCTTGGGATTGACCCGAAAACCCCATCCGTCGCATGGGCACAGCAACGCAAACGCGGCCTGCCTGCCAGCAGTTGGCAAGCCAGTGACGCGGTGCGCGAGAGTGGTGCTGACGGGATGATTTACGCAAGCAGACGGCACCCGCAACAGCACTGGCATATGGCTCTGTTTCGCTGGAACCAAAGCCATGGCGCACAAATCCAGTTGGCGGGCAGCCCCCAAGATTTCGCAGGGATATAAGTCCTGATTCGCAACCAGAGTGCAAAATCTGTTCCACCTTGGCACCAAACTAGATAAAACTGTTTCAAATTTTCGAAACCACCCCTTGTTTTACTTGATATTCACCACTGCCGCGCCCTAGTTGCACACAGAACCAGACCATTTCCAATTAGATCGAGAGTGCCAATGTCCATGTCCATCCTTGCGCCAATCCCAGAATTGTATGTTTCCCACGAAAGCGCCCAGAAACTCAAAGTTGAGGCCGCCGAACTGACCTCTTGGGATCTGACCCCGCGCCAGACCTGCGACATTGAATTGCTGATGAATGGTGGCTTTAGCCCGCTCAAAGGCTTTCTCGACCAAGATGACTACGATGGTGTGATCAAAAACATGCGCCTTGCCGATGGCACCCTTTGGCCCATGCCGATCACGCTGGATGTTGACGAAAAATTTGCCGACAGTGTTGAAGTTGGCCAAGACATCGCCCTGCGTGACCAAGAAGGCGTGATCCTTGCGATGATGTCGGTCACCGACAAATGGGAACCAAACAAAGCGCTCGAGGCCGAACGTGTTTTCGGAGCCGATGATGATGCCCACCCTGCGGTCAACTACCTGCACAACACGGCCGGAAAAATCTATCTGGGTGGTCCGCTCACCGGCATCCAACAACCGGTGCATTATGATTTCAAAGCCCGCCGCGACACCCCGAATGAATTGCGCACCCTGTTTCGCAAACTGGGCTGGCGCAAGATTGTGGCCTTTCAAACCCGCAACCCGCTGCACCGCGCGCATCAGGAACTGACCTTCCGCGCCGCCCGCGAAGCCCAAGCCAACCTGCTGATCCACCCCGTTGTTGGCATGACCAAACCTGGCGACATTGACCACTTCACGCGCGTGCGCTGCTACGAAGCGGTGCTGGACCAATATCAAAGCTCGACCACCACCATGAGCTTGCTCAATCTGGCAATGCGGATGGCCGGCCCCCGCGAAGCGGTTTGGCACGGTCTGATCCGCAAAAACCACGGCTGCACCCACTTCATCGTTGGCCGCGATCACGCAGGCCCCGGCAAAAATTCCGCCGGCGATGATTTCTACGGCCCTTATGATGCGCAGGATTTGTTCCGCGAACATCAAGAGGAAATGGGCATCATAATGGTCGATTTCAAACATATGGTCTATGTGCAGGAACGCGCCCAATACGAGCCTGCCGACGAGATCAAAGACAAAGACAAGGTGACCGTGCTGAACATCTCAGGCACCGAGTTGCGCCGTCGTTTGGCGGAAGGTCTGGAAATCCCTGAATGGTTCTCGTTTCCAGCCGTGGTTGAAGAACTGCGCAGAACCCGCCCGGCCCGCAACAAACAAGGCTTCTCGGTGTTCTTCACCGGCTTCTCCGGCTCGGGAAAATCCACCATCGCCAACGCGTTAATGGTCAAACTAATGGAAATGGGCGGCCGCCCGGTAACCTTGCTCGACGGCGATGTCGTGCGTAAAAACCTGTCGTCGGAATTGGGTTTCTCCAAAGAGCACCGCGACATGAACATCCGGCGCATCGGCTATGTTGCCTCCGAAATTACTAAAAACGGCGGCATCGCGATCTGCGCACCAATCGCACCCTACTCCGCCACCCGTCGTGCGGTTCGCGAAGAAATTGAGCAATTCGGCGCCTTTATCGAAGTCCATGTCGCCACCTCGATCGAGGAATGCGAACGCCGCGACCGCAAAGGCCTATACAAACTGGCCCGCGCCGGAAAAATCAAGGAATTCACAGGTATTTCAGATCCGTACGAAATTCCTGAAAATCCAGAACTGCGGGTGGAAACTGAAAATGTCGATGTTGATAACTGCGCCCATCAAGTGCTGTTGAAACTCGAAAGCATGGGCCTGATTTCAGGCTAAATCACATCCACAAAAACATCAAAACGCCCCGCTAGGAAACTTCGGGGCGTTTTTTATTGCCAATCCTCTGCAATAAGTTCCCACAAAAAAAGGCACTCAAGGTTTCCCTCAAGTGCCTTTCTTCTTTTCCTAAATATCCGCCGCGCGGCAGCGCAAACCCCGAGCGTAGCGAGATATCAAGCAGCCCGCAGGGCTCCCGTTTTCCTAATCTTCATAGTCAGACAACGGCGGGCAAGTGCAAACTAAATGCCGATCGCCATAAACATTATCCACCCGCCCAACAGGCGGCCAATATTTATCCACCTTAAAAGCGCCCGGAGGAAAACAGCCCTGCTCGCGGCTATAGGGCCGATCCCAGTCCGCCACCAAATCGCGCACCGTGTGGGGTGCATTCTTCAACGGGTTGTTTTCCGCATCAATCACCCCACTCTCGACCTCGGCAATCTCACGCCGGATCGACAGCATCGCCCGAATGAACCGGTCCAACTCGGCCTTGGTCTCGCTTTCTGTCGGCTCCACCATCAAAGTCCCCGCCACCGGCCAGCTCATGGTTGGCGCATGGAACCCACTGTCGATCAAACGTTTGGCAATATCATCCACGGTGATATTGGCGCTTTCTTCAAACGGGCGGGTGTCCAAAATGCACTCATGCGCAACCCGCCCACCTTTGCCCTTGAACAAAATCTCGTAGGAACCCTCCAGCCGTTTGGCCAGATAATTGGCGTTCAAAATTGCCACCTTGGTGGCTTGCGTCAGACCCGCGCCGCCCATCATCATCACATAGGCCCAGCTGATCACCAAGATCGAGGCCGAGCCATATTCAGCCCCAGAAACGGCGCCTTCACCACCGACAGGATTGCCTGGCAAAAACGGTGCCAGATGAGATTTCACCCCGATCGGCCCCATGCCCGGCCCGCCGCCGCCATGCGGAATGGCGAATGTTTTATGCAGGTTCAAATGGCTGACATCGCCGCCGATATCGCCCATTTTCGCCAACCCAACCATCGCGTTCATGTTGGCTCCGTCAATATAGACCTGCCCACCAAACTTATGGGTGATGTCGCAAATCTCACCGACCGCCTCCTCAAACACCCCGTGAGTGGACGGGTAAGTGATCATGCAGGCCGCCAAATTATCACCCGCGGCTTCGGCTTTGGTGCGGAAATCTTCCACCTCAATGTCACCGTTTTCAGCCGATTTCACCACCACCACTTTCATGCCCGCCATCTGCGCGCTGGCCGGATTGGTGCCATGCGCCGACACCGGAATCAAACAGATATTGCGATGCGCGTCACCATTGGAACGGTGATAGGCGTTGATGGCCAACAGGCCAGCATATTCACCCTGCGCACCCGAATTGGGCTGCATCGACATCGCGTCATAGCCGGTGATCAAGCACAATTTTTCGCTTAGATCATCGATGATTTCAGTAAAGCCAACCACTTGATCCTTGGGGGCCAGCGGGTGGATATGCGCAAATTCAGGCCAGCTCAGCGGCATCATTTCAGCCGCTGCATTCAGCTTCATGGTGCAAGACCCAAGCGGGATCATCGCACGATCCAGCGCCAAATCGCGATCTACCAACCGACGCATATAGCGCATCATTTCGGTCTCGGCGCGGTTCATGTGGAACACTGGATGGGTCAGATATTCACTTGTGCGCAACAACGCATCAGGCATGCGATATTCCGGTGCTAAATTCTCATCGGTGCGCTCAATGCCAAACGCCAGCCACAGACGCTTTAGGGTATCGGAGCGCGTGGTTTCATCCAGCGTAATGCCCAATTTGGTGGTGCCAACTTTACGCAAGTTGATCCGCTGATCCACCGCCGCCTGCATAATCGCGCCTTGCCGCGCCCCGACCTCAACGGTGATGGTGTCAAAGAATGTCTCGGGCTCAATCACAAAACCCGCGCTCTCCAACCCGCGCACCAAACGCACGGTTTTGCGGTGGATGCGTTGTGCAATCGCCTTAAGGCCTTTGGGCCCGTGAAACACCGCATAAAACGAGGCCATCACTGCCAGCAAAGCCTGCGCCGTACAGACGTTCGAAGTGGCTTTTTCGCGGCGAATATGTTGCTCGCGGGTTTGCAGTGACAACCGGTAAGCAGGGTCGCCGTGACTGTCGATCGACACGCCAATGATCCGGCCCGGCATGTTGCGTTTCATGCTATCTTTGCAAGCCATATAGGCGGCATGTGGCCCACCATAGCCCAGTGGAATACCAAAGCGCTGGGTCGATCCGACCGCGATATCAGCCCCCATCGCGCCAGGCTCTTTCAAAAGCGTCAGCGCCATCGGATCGGCAATCACAATGCCAATCGCCTTGGCCGCATGCAGCGCATCCATTTCAGCCGCGAAATCGCGCAAATGGCCATAGGTGCCAGGGTATTGGAAGATCGCGCCAAACACGGCCGTCGCATCCAGATCATCAGGGTTGCCAACAATCACTTCGATGTCCAACGGCTGAGCGCGGGTTTTCATCACCGCAATATTCTGTGGGTGGCAGTTTTCATCGACGAAAAATGCGCCCGCTTTTGATTTGGCCACCCGCTGCGCCATCGTCATCGCTTCGGCCGCGGCAGTGGCTTCATCCAGCAAAGACGCGTTGGCGATCTCGAGGCCCGTCAGATCAGTGATCATGGTTTGATAGTTCAGCAGCGCCTCAAGGCGACCTTGAGAAATTTCCGGCTGATAGGGGGTATAGGCGGTGTACCAAGCCGGATTTTCCAGAATGTTGCGCTGGATCGCCGGCGGGGTGATCGTCCCGTGATAGCCCTGCCCGATCATCGAGGTGAAGACCTTGTTTTTCTTGGCCACCTGCCGAATGAACCACAGCCATTCACGCTCGGATTTGGCTTTGCCAAACTCCAGCGGTTCTTTGCTGCGGATGCTGGCGGGCACGGTTTGGGCGATCAACTCGTCCAATGTGTCAACGCCCAGAACCTCTAGCATTTCGGCCATTTCCTCGGGCGATGGCCCGATGTGGCGGCGGTTGGCAAAGTCGTAGGGCAGGTAATCTGTCGGCGTAAACGGCATGGGTATCTCCAGTTTCAAGCGGGCATTTATCGCACCTGCGCGGCTGCTTTTCTGCAATGAAAAGCCCGCGAAGGGTCGATCAGCAGTGGGTTAGCCGATAAATTTTTTGTAAGCGGCCTCAGTCATCATCTCGTCCATCTGCGAAGGATCTGCTGGCTTCATCTTGAAGAACCAAGCCTCGCCCTGCGCGTCATCATTGACCTTGCCTGGCTCATTCACCAGCATCTCGTTCACTTCAACAATTTCGCCATCAATCGGGGCCAAAATGTCGGACGCCGCCTTGACGCTTTCGATCACCACGACCTCTTCGTCCTTGGTCACCTCAACGCCGACCTCGGGCAGTTCAATAAACACCACATCCCCCAGCTGTTCCGCCGCATGTTCGGTGATCCCCACAACCACAACATCGCCTTCAACGCGCAGCCATTCGTGCTCTTCTGTGAATTTCATAATCGTATCTCCCTGATTGATTTATCGTTTGTAGGTGGATGGACGGAACGGCATATCGCTGACGGTGGCAGGCAATCTTTTGCCCCGCACTTCGGCGAAAATTGTGGTGCCTGTGGTGGAAAACTCGGTGGTAACATAGCCCATCGACATTGGCCGTTCAATGCTGGGACCATAGGCGCCAGAGGTGATTTCACCAATCGGCGTGTCGGAATCTGCGCTGGAAAACAGCAGGGTATGGGCCCGCATCGGCGCGCGACCATCGGGTAAAATTCCAACCCGCCGCCGCGCTGCACCATTTTCCAACTCGGCTAGAATACGCTCAGCTCCGGGAAATCCGCCAGCCCGCTCGCCGCCAGTGCGCCGCACCTTTTGTACGGCCCATTCCAACGCAGCCTCGACGGGGCTGGTGGTCTCATCAATGTCATTGCCATAAAGACACAAGCCCGCCTCGAGCCGCAAACTGTCGCGCGCCCCAAGACCGATTGGCATCACGCCATCCGCCTCCAACAAAGCCCACGCAAAAGAAACGGCCTGACTATTGGCCACCGAAATCTCATAGCCATCTTCGCCGCTGTAGCCCGAACGTGACACCCAAAGTTCGCCAAATTTGGATGGCACCACGACCACATCCATGAATTTCATCGCCGCGACCGCAGGCGCGATCGACGCCAATGCAGCCTCGGCCTTTGGCCCTTGCAAGGCCAGAAGCGCCCGATCTGTGATCACTTCGATGTCGCAGGTTTCGGCCAGATTTGCTTGCATATGGGCGATGTCGGCGTCTTTGCAAGCCGCATTCACCACCACGAACAAATGATCACCACGGTTGGCCACCATCAAATCATCGGTGATACCACCAGCCTCATTCGTGAACATCGCATAGCGTTGACGGCCATCTTTTAGCGCCAGCAACGACACAGGAACAAGGCTCTCAAAGGCCAAGGCCGCATCCGCAACATCACCCGTTTTGGCACGTACAAGAACCTGCCCCATATGACTGACATCAAACAATCCAGCCTCGGTGCGGGTATGCAAATGCTCTTTCATCACGCCCATCGGATATTGCACAGGCATATCATAGCCCGCGAACGGCACCATTTTGGCACCCAGTTCCAAGTGCAGATCATAAAGACCGGTTTGTTTCAAATCAGACATGTGTCGCCCCTTGTTTTACACCGGAAAAAGACAAAATTGTCCGGCACCAATCCAGCCGCCAATATGGCCGCCCATTTGATGCCCCCTCTGTCCATTTGCCTGAGATCGCTATCCCTTCGGCGGATGCATGATGCACCTCTCTCCAGAGTGTTCGTGTTCAACATCGGTCCCTGTTGCCTGAGAGTTTAGCGGGGCGCATGCTCCTTCGGCACTGGTGTTCACCAGATTCTCCCGATGTTGATCCGGTTAGGATAAACCAGCCCAAACCGCATCGCAAGGGGTTGTATTCATCGGAATACAAATACACAAAGTCAGCTATGAATGATCCGTTTTTCTTTGGCTATGGCTCGCTGGTAAACCGCAGCACTCACGACTATTTGCGCGCGCAACCCGCCCAAATCAGCGGCTGGCGACGGGCGTGGCGCGCAACATCGAGCCGCGATTTATGTTACCTGACAGCGGTTCCAGACCCGAGCAGCCAGATTGACGGCCTAATCGCGGCGGTTCCCAATGGCGACTGGGACGCGCTTGATCTACGCGAAGCCGTCTACTTGCGGCAAGATGCCAGCCATCAGGTTCACCATAAAATCAAGCACAACCCAAGCGTTGCGATCTATGCAATCGCACCAGACGCACATCACCCCCCCACGGCCAAAACGCCGATCCTGCTGTCTTATCTGGATGTGGTTGTGCAGGGTTATTTGGCCGAATTCGGCGAGGCTGGCGTGGCGCGTTTCTTTGCAAGCACCGATGGCTGGGGCGCACCAATTATGGATGATCGCGCGGATCCACGTTACCCACGCGCCCAAACCCTGAGCAAATCCGAGACCGCGCTGGTCGATTTCCATCTGGCAAACACCGCGTCATAATCCAGACAGCCGTGATGCCGGTGTGCCGCTGCATTTCACGAAGGATTACCTGCGTTTCACGTATCCACGGTTTGTTTACTCCAAAATCAATGGCATGAAATCCTCAAGTTAAACACCTGACCAAAGGATTTTCCGCCATGCTCTCTGCTCTTATTTCAGACCCACCCTTCAGGGTCTGGCCGCTACTCTTGCTTCTGGTTGTCCTCGGATTTCGGGCCAGCCGCACTCGCACCGCCCCCATCGTAATCTTCTACGCACTCCCGTTGATGGGCCTTTTGTCCGCTAGATCACTGAACGACTACCGGCAGATGCCGGTAGGTTCCCGTTTGGAATGTAATTCCAGATACTGAAGTATCACATCGTCCGTGACATTTCCGCTGGTGGTCGAGAAATATCCCCGCGCCCAAAACCGCTGACCCCAATAGCGTTTGCGCAACTCTGGAAATTCGCGT
>JPUR01000096.1 GCA_001321835.1 Marinosulfonomonas sp. PRT-SC04 | reverse complement strand
GCCGCCAGAGCTATATCAAAATCAAATTCTTCTCGCATGTGTCATTCCTTTTACTCAGTTTACAGAAATGACACGGAAGCTCTAACGCTCCCGCAATGGGAAAGCCGCAACAGAATGCCTACATTGAACGTTACAACCGAACAGTCCGCCACGAATGGCCCCCTCTCGGTGATGCTTGCATCACCTGCCGGTCAACGGGACCAGAACATCTTTGAAACAATAGAGGAGGCTCAGGAACAGGTCACAGATTGGCTCTGGACATACAACAACGACCGCCCCAACATGGGCATAGGCGGGATCACACCCGCCATGAAACTGAAGCTAGCCGCGTAATTCTACAAGCGCTCCCCATTGAAAATGGGGGATTACCGATCAATGATCGGTGTTTTTCCATTTGATCGGGGTAACGTAAACGATGCTATCATTAACGCTGACCATCACCTCACCGTCCTGAATATTAACCTGCAGCTTCATCGATCGACTTGCAAGCTTGCCCAGTTCTCTGGTGTCATTCTCTGAGAAATTGACAACCTGAAGGTTATCAAATCGGGTGGTCTTGTTTTTGATTTTTTCCCACCACATCTCGGCTGTTCTGCCGCCGTAACAATAGACGATCACCGCATCGGCTTTGCCGCAGGATTGACGAACAACCTTCTCGCCCGGAAGCCCCAACGCCACCCACAGCTCAAGCTCGCCACTCAGGCTTTTCTGCCAAATGTCCGGCTCGTCGTCCGTTGAAATCCCCTTCGTCATTTCCAATTGCTCGTGGGCATTCAGTGCAAAAGCGAGAATGCGCACCATTAAGCGTTCATCCGTTTCTGAGGGATGCTTGGCAACGGTCAGTTTATGGGTCTCGGAATAGTGACGATCCATATCGGAAACGGAAAGTTCAACTTTATAAATGGTGGATTTTTGCGCCATGATTTTTCCCAGAATAACGAAGATAGGGATGCCTAATGCGTCTGGTGACTTTGTGAAAGCAGATAAGAAAATGCCCCGCATAAAAGGAAGCCAAGTAGGGACTCTTTGCAACGCAGGCGTAACCATCTCTAAGCGGCGGATACACCGCGCATACGATCCAAAGCCAGCTCCAGCCGTTACTCGCGATACACCAAGCCGGCCGTTCGTTCACGGCGCAGCATTTTTCAAGAGTAACGGCGCGATTCGGTCAAAACGATTTTTTATAAAGAGCGTTTAATGCCTGCTTATCCATGCCGCAGGAAAATTGGGATAATGACTTCTTCTTCATCCCAGATATGACGATTAAGGATGTTTTCCAATGCTTGGCCGCCAGCATGCAAATCCGCCAGATGATCGCGTGTAACCGTATGATCATTCAATTGGTTCAGCGCCACTTGCGTGTCATCCAGTGCTGCATCCAATATCTTGTGGTCACTATCCAACAGCGTGAACCCACGATCGAGTTCAGGGTACATCAACCGGAATTGAGGGAAATAATTGTGATCTTCGATCTCGTGATGATGATGGGCATAGCCAATCAGGTTCTTGGCAAATGGCAACAAGTTCATTTGCTTGACGGCATCCGTAACCTCGCTGGCAGGCACGTCCAGAAGTTTTTCAACCCCACGCGATAGCTGTGCCGCACCATCCAAAAGGTTGCGATGGATCGACATAAAGAAGTTCGCTTTGCCACTAAATTTAGGATGGTTTTCCCACTCGGATCGTGTGCTTTCCAGCAACGTTTCTTGGACCGAGGCTGGAAGCCCTTTTCGCGTGCTGACATGATAGTCGGGTAAGTCATAATCGAGGAGCATTGTGGCACCTTTCTAAGGTTACGTCGCGATCTACCAAGGGCTTATGGTTTGTGGACACAGGGGAAAGCTTAACAAAGTTACTGGTGATATCTGCGGTCTCAGGCGCAAACCCTTGCACCTGAGATGATCTTGCTATTCAGCAGCTTCGGTTTTCGCTTCCATGGCGAGATAGCTTTCATAAACCAAGCCATAGGCCGTATGATCGCCCAAAACACCACCAAGCGGATACCCCAACGGGGAGCGCCAGTCCTTCATAACTTCGGCCAACACAGACGCCCAAGTCGTGACCTTCACACCCGCTTGGCTCAGGCGCAACATGGTCGCATCGCGGGTCACCTCATCCCATGTTCCCGAGGCGTCAATAACGGCATAAACATCGTAGCCCTCGGCGACGGCTGACAATGCAGGGAACAGCAAGCAAACATCTGTGACGATCCCCGCCATGATGATTTTTTTACGGCCTGTCGCCTCAATGGCAGCTTTGAATTCAGGTGAATCCCATGCGTTGATTTCGCCGGAACGATTGATGACTGTTTTGCCAAGCACATTGGTGATGTCTGACAAAACTGGCCCATTGGGACCATCAGCCAAGGACGCGGTAACCACAGATGGAATACCTGCGATTTTGGCCATATTTGTCAACCCATTGATGTTCTTACGTAGGGTTTCCGGCTGGATGTCCCGAACACTGGCCAGCAGGCCTGTTTGGTGATCAATCATCGCCAATACTGCGTTGTCCGGCGTCAAGAATTCTGAAAACTTATCTGACATAGCAAGCTCCTTTCTTTTTGGGGGGGGGCGTCCGTTACGTGAGTGAGCCGATAAGAATGAATTGCACGTCTGTTGTGGCTGTAAACGTGCCATCGGCACCTCGGATCAAATCGCCACCAGTCAGCTCTTGCGCCTCAAACGTCCCATCTCCTTTGGCGACATAGGCCAAATACGGGGTGGTCAGTTCAATAGACTGGCCCGCAGTAAGCATCGCCACGTCGATCGTGGTTTTGGCCGCGAAGGACAGTGTATCTTCTGATGAACCGCCATAAATGCGCGTCGTCTCGCCCCATGCCGGGCTGAATTTTTTGTAACCGGCTGGCTCGCCTTTCACTTCGGGCATAACCCAAAGTTGCAGCATCCGGTTCTTGGTTTCATCAGGGTTCATTTCGTTGTGTTCGAACCCTTCGCCGCCAGCCCGCTGGACTTGTGCGTCGTTGGTATCAAGGGATTCACCGTGCTCCAATGATCCCTGATGCGCAACACGCCCTTCCACCATAACAGAAATCACGTCGATCTCTTTGTGTGGATGCATGGTTGCTTCACCTTTGGGGTCAAACTGCGCATCCGCCAGATAAACGAAGTTGGCGATACCACTCCAGGCGCTTGGATTGGTGCGGTCACCCCAGAGCTTTTTGTCCATGACGAGCCGGTGTTCTTTTAGTCCAGCAAAGCCGCCTTGTGTCAGGGCTTCACGACGCAGGATTTCTAATTTTTTCGATGTCATAACGTTTCCTATCAAGTGTGTTGCATTACTTGATCAGAACATGAGACTATCCCGCCAATAGATCAATCGTGCAAAAAAGCAAAAGAAAGTCCTAAATATGGAACACAGGGATTTAAACGATCTAGCGGTTTTTGCGGCCATCGCACAAGCCGGTAGCATTACGGCAGCTGCCAAAAAGATGCAGCTCCCAAAGTCAAACGTAAGCCGCAGGCTCGCACGACTGGAAAACCGTCTTGGGGTTCAATTGATTGAGCGCAATACCCGCAGCAGTCGTTTGACATCGATTGGCGTTTGTTATGCCGACCATTGTCGTTTGATGGTTGATGAGGCAAATGCCGCTGATGCTGCTGTTGAAACAAGCATGGGAGAACCAACGGGAGAATTGAAAATCACCGCATCGGTGTTGGTTGGACAGCAAATTATAGCACCGGCGATTGCGGCCTATGGCCTGGAGTTTCCTAACGTGCAGATCCTTCTGGAGTTGACAAACGCGCGCGCAAATCTGATCGAGGATGGCTATGATCTGGCCTTCCGCATTGGCGAAAATTCGGATTCCTCAATGATGTCGCAAGCCATAGCAACATTTCCGTTTGGCCTCTATGCCAGCCCCGACTACTTGCGTCGTTCGGGTGAACCTCGCTCGCCCAAGGATTTGCAGCATCACCGGTGCCTGATTATGCGCAGCGGCGACAAAACCTCACAGTGGAAATTGAAGCGGGGCGTAGAAGCCGTAAACGTCACCGTCCAGAGCACTGCCGCCGTCAACGACTTTATAACGCTCCGAAATCTGGCGATCGCAGGTGGCGGCATCGCGATGCTTCCAACCTACGCAATACATGCAGAATGTGCATCCGGTCTACTTTCTTCCGTCCTGCCAGATTGGAAGGCTTCTGGTGCGACGCTGTCCGCAATCTACCCAAGCCGACGTGGCGCAACGGTCAAACAACGGGCATTCATTGATCACGTGAAGGACATTGCCGGAAATTTTTCATGACGACCGGTCGGATGGTAAAGCCAACATTGGCTGCGATACAGAAAGATATTAAGGGTAAACTGTTGCATGCCGTAAAGGCTGGTGAGCTATTTATCGCACCAAAAGGTGTGGTTCATCAACCAAGGAGCCGGGAACGAGGTCAAAGTGCTGTTGATCGAGCCAAGGGGTGAACCTAATTCTAGGGATTCAGATCGCGAAGCTGCACCAAAACTCGAATCTAATATGGATGTGGAGGCGATACCGAGTTTGGTCTGTGACTAGCCCCTAGATTTGTAGACACCTTCTTCCCTAAAAATGAGCCAAGGAGGCCGACATGGGCAATGCAAGATTAGTGACGATTTCAAGCGGGATGCGGTGCATCAGATTATGGTGCAAGGGGTATCCCCTCGGAGAACCCACCCAGAACGCCTACATCGAAAGCTTCCCCTCTCGTGCATTTTCAATGCATTGCCGGGCAGTGAATGGCCACTTTCAAGAGGAATGCCTGAACCTGAATCAGGTTACAACACAGGTTGAAGCGGAACAGAGCTAACTTAAAGGTGGCCCTCAAGTTGGGGGCAGATGCATTGCAACGCAATATTCCGAGAAGCCATGCGCCAAAATTGGGAGCGTTAGAGATTCCGTGTCATTTCTGTAAACTGAGTAAAAGGAATGACACATGCGAGAAGAATTTGATTTTGATATAGCTCTGGCGGC
>JPUR01000095.1 GCA_001321835.1 Marinosulfonomonas sp. PRT-SC04 | reverse complement strand
TTCATAGCAATTATTGCTCTAAAGAGATCGGAACTAAACCGTGACAAGACCAAATTTGCACAGGACTTGTACATCCATCCCCATGCCCTCAAGCACTTTGCGCCCACCAAGCTCCGGCAGATCAATGATGAACGAGGTCGAGATAATTTCACCGCCGAGCCGTTCAACCAGTTTGATGCTGGCAGCCGCCGTGCCGCCGGTGGCCAGAAGATCATCAACCACCAGAATGCGCTCGCCGGCCTTAATGGCATCATCGTGAATTTCCATCACCGCCTCGCCATACTCCAGCGTGTAGGCCTCGGAAATCACCACACCCGGCAGCTTGCCTTTCTTGCGGATTGGCACAAAGCCAACGGTCAACTGGTGCGCGATCGCGCCGCCAAGGATGAAACCGCGGGCCTCAAGCCCAACCACTTTGTCGATCTGCATGCCAGCATAAGGGTGCAGCATTTGGTCAATCGCCATCCGAAAACCGCGCGGGTCGGCAAACAGGGTGGTGACATCGCGAAACATGATGCCCTCATGCGGGAAGTCAACGATGGTGCGGATATAGTCTTTGACGGTTTTCATTTTTTTAGCCCTTCGGTGATGATGCGCATCAGGGTCTCAAGCGGCCCCCGACGATTGATACGCAAACAACGACGTTAATGTCGCAAATCTGATTGAGAGTGGCTGCCTAATCGCGGTTTTCACGGTGCCAAACGTAGACACCGGCGGCGACGATTACTGAGGCTCCAAGGTAGGTCATAGCATCTGGGTAGGTGTCGAAAAACAGCATACCCCAAATGGTGGCAAACAGCAGGCCGATATAACCAAATGGGGCCACCACGCTGGCTTCGGCCAAGGTGAGGGACTGGATCAAGAGGAAATGCGGTAGGGTCGAGATCAGGCCGATGAAGATCATCAAAAGGATCGCGGTGGTGTCAGGCGTTTGCCAGTAAAACGGGATCAGGATGCTGAAGATAATGCCGCCCAGAATGGCGCCGTAAAATAGCGAGGTCCAGATGTTCTCGTCGCGCCCGACAAAGCGTGTGGCCAAGGCAAAACCAGTGTAGCAAATCGCAGCCCCCACCGGCAGCAGCGCGTATAGTGACAGCATGCCAGAGCCTGGCCGGATGATGATCATCGCACCGACCAAGGCGGCAAGCACGCCAAAGGCGCGCCGGACCCCGAAGCGTTCGCCCAAAAACAGGGCCGCCCCTAGGTGATCAGCACGGGGCTGATATCCATGATCGCGGTGATTTCGGCTAAGCCGAGGTGGGTTAAACCGGTGAAAAAGAACACGGTCGCGCCCAGCATGAACAGGGCGCGCAAGGCCTGTAGTTTGGGGTATTTGGTGCGCAGAGTGGATTTTAGGCGCGGCAGGATGATGATGAAAACGATCAGCAATTGTCCGGCATAACGCGCCCACAGGGTTTGCATCACCCCGACCCAGGCTTGGGAGCGTTAGAGATTCCGTGTCATTTCTGTAAACTGAGTAAAAGGAATGACACATGCGAGAAGAATTTGATTTTGATATAGCTCTGGCGGC
>JPUR01000094.1 GCA_001321835.1 Marinosulfonomonas sp. PRT-SC04 | reverse complement strand
GTTTTGTTCAAATGTTATGCAACTTTATCAAGGTCGTTCATGTTTGCATAGAAGGCCTCCTCTGCTTCTTGTGGCGTAACGTATCCGATGGCGCTGTGCAGGCGCTCTGTGTTGTACCAGTTCACCCATTTCAGGGTTTCCCATTCAACCCGGCTGACGGTTTTCCACGGGCCGAGGAAGTTGATGACTTCGGTTTTGAATAAGCCAATCGTGCTTTCAGCCAGTGCATTGTCATAACTGTCTCCAACGCTGCCAACAGACGGGTCGATCCCGGATTCAGCCAGTCGCTCTGTGTATTTTATGGCCAGGTATTGACTGCCGCGATCTGAATGGTGGATCAAATTGTCGGCTTCAGACGGGCAGCGTTGGCAAATAGCCTGGTTCAAAGCATCCAGGACAAAGCTGGTCGTCATGGATGTGGAGACTCGCCAACCCACGATCCTGCGGGCAAAGACATCAATGCCGAAAGCAACGTAAACCATGCCCTGCCAGCTGGAAACATATGTAAAGTCAGACACCCAGAGCTGGTTTGGCATTTGCGCGACAAACTCCCGGTTTACCTTGTCATCAGGGCACGGCTGGGCTGCGTCAGGATTGGTCGTAATAACCTTTCCACCTCGCACAACGCCTTGTATTTCCATGACGTTCATCAGGCGTTCCACTGTGCATCGGGCGATATCTTTTCCCTCACGTCGCAAAGCATGCCAGATTTTACGGGCGCCGTAACGCTTGCCGCTTGCCTTATAGATACGCTCGATATCCTCGCAATCGATCACATCGCTTTTGGCGCGATCTGAGGCCAATTCAGGATCGCGCATGATCGCCATCTGCGCGTAATATGTTGCTGGTGCGATTGGCAAAACCCTGCAAACCGGCCCGACACCAAAAACATCACGGTGATCTTCTATGAAACTCACCATTTGCGGAACGGGCGGTCGAGCTCCGCCTGGGCAAAATATGCTGATGCCTTCTTCAGGATCTCATTGGCCTGGCGCAGTTCACGGTTCTCGCGCTCCAGAGCCTTGAGGCGCACCTTCTCGTCACTGGTCAATCCACTGCGCATTCCGGCATCGCGTTCCGTCTGCCGACACCAGGCCCGCAGACTATCGGGGGAACAGCCAAGTTTGGATGCTATTGCCTTGTAGGCAGCGTTGTCGCTGGAATAATTGCTACGGTTTTCTCTGAAAAGCCGAATGCCGCGCTCGCGAAATTCAGCCGTGTAAGTCGGGGTAGGTTTTCTCTGTGTCATAGGGTCCATCCTTGGAGAGTTTTAATCTCCAGTAAACCCGGGGCGATTCA
>JPUR01000093.1 GCA_001321835.1 Marinosulfonomonas sp. PRT-SC04 | reverse complement strand
GATACCCATAAATCTTGCCACTGTCTTTCCATGCATCTCTAATCAAATCAGTTTGACGCTTGTCTTCCTTCGCCCTTTTGCTGAGTGGTTCCTTCAGCCATGCATAAAAACCGCTGGGATGAATGCGCAAACACCGGCACATCGCACGGACCGAAAACACTGGGCGATGCTCTTCAATAAACGCGTACCTCATTTTGCATCCTTGGCGAAGTACACGGTGGCCTTTTTTAGAATGTCACGCTCCTCAGTGACCCGGATTAGCTCCGCTTTTAGGTGTCGGATCTCACGGCTTTGACCGGTATCAATCTTGGCTCCTTTCGCTGATTGGGAAAGCTGTCCCTTCCATGTGTAAAGCGACTTTGTGCTGATCCCCAATCGCTCGGCAACCTCGCTGACCGCATAGCCTCGATCGATCACTTGCGCGACCGCATCGCGCTTAAACTCATCTGTAAATCTTGTTCTGGACATAACGTCCTCCTTGCTTCCAAAATTACCAAGCAAGGTGTCTACAAATCTAGGGGCTATTCACTGGTGCGATTGGCAAAACCCTGCAAACCGGCCCGACACCAAAAACATCACGGTGATCTTCTATGAAACTCACCATTTGCGGAACGGGCGGTCGAGCTCCGCCTGGGCAAAATATGCTGATGCCTTCTTCAGGATCTCATTGGCCTGGCGCAGTTCACGGTTCTCGCGCTCCAGAGCCTTGAGGCGCACCTTCTCGTCACTGGTCAATCCACTGCGCATTCCGGCATCGCGTTCCGTCTGCCGACACCAGGCCCGCAGACTATCGGGGGAACAGCCAAGTTTGGATGCTATTGCCTTGTAGGCAGCGTTGTCGCTGGAATAATTGCTACGGTTTTCTCTGAAAAGCCGAATGCCGCGCTCGCGAAATTCAGCCGTGTAAGTCGGGGTAGGTTTTCTCTGTGTCATAGGGTCCATCCTTGGAGAGTTTTAATCTCCAGTAAACCCGGGGCGATTCA
>JPUR01000092.1 GCA_001321835.1 Marinosulfonomonas sp. PRT-SC04 | reverse complement strand
TCACTATTGGCTGCGCGGCAGAGGTCATCGCCGACCACCCGCGTTCTTACAAGACCGATGATATGGTGTTTAATCCGCTGCATTACCTGCCGCTGATCGAGCGCAAAATCATGGCTTTTGATCAGGCGGCACCCTTGCAGGGTTGGAAACTGCCGAAAGCGTTTGGAACCATCCAGCGGCTTCTGGAGGCAAGGCAGGGAAAGACGGGAAAGCGAGAATACGTGCAAGTACTGCGCCTGCTGGAACGCTTTGCCATGGAAGATTTACACGCCGCCATAAAAACCGCTCTGCACAAAAGGGCGATCAGCTTTGACGCTGTCAAGCATCTGGTCCTGTGCCGAGTGGAGCGGCGGCCAGCACGGCTAGACTTGGATGTTTATCCATTCCTGCCCCGCACCAATGTCGCCACAACATCGGCTTCTGCCTACATGAGCCTTCTGACGGGAGAAGCATCATGAACAAAGCCCCCGAACTTCTGCTGGCCCACCACCTAAAAACCCTGCGCTTGCCGACTTTCCTGCGTGAGCATGACAAACAGGCCCGCATCTGTGCCGCCGAGGGGGTGGATCACGTGCGCTACCTTGCCCGCCTGACTGAACTGGAACTAATCGACCGAGAGCGTAGAATGGTGGAACGGCGGATCAAGTCGGCCAAATTCCCTGCGGTTAAGAGTCTGGACAGCTTCGACTTTAAGGCGATCCCCGGCCTGAACAAAATGATGGTGCTGGAACTGGCGCGCTGTGATTGGATAGAGCGGCGAGAAAACGTCATCGCCCTCGGCCCCAGTGGCACCGGCAAAACCCACATCGCCCTCGGGCTAGGTCTGGCGGCGTGCCAAAAGGGACTATCGGTGGCCTTTGTGACGGCCGCCGCGCTGGTCAATGAATTGATGGAAGCCCGCGACGAAAAACGCTTGCTGCGCCGCCAGCGGCAATTGGCCAAGGTGAAGCTCCTGATCATAGATGAACTCGGTTTTGTGCCTCTTAGCAAAACTGGTGCCGAGCTCCTGTTCGAACTGATCTCGCAACGCTACGAACAGGGCGCAACGCTTATAACCAGCAATCTGCCCTTCGAGGAATGGACCGATACATTCGGCACCGAGCGCTTGACCGGCGCGCTGCTGGATCGACTAACCCATCACGTCAATATCTTGGAAATGAACGGCGAAAGCTACCGCCTGAACCAGAGCCGCGCCAAACGCATGACGCCTTAAATTGGCCTCAAGTCACCCCGTAAATATATGTAAGCCTATTCTGGTGAACCTGCCCTACAGGCGGGCAAGCCCGCCCTCCGGTCAGTTCCACCGGAATAGGCTGCCTTTGTCTCCAAAAACAAAACAACCCGTCACACACTGGCCTGCTTTTACGCCGCCGAATGGCCGGTTTTTACTCCGCCGTTGACAGAAAGACTAGTCGCTGAGGCGCTAAGTGCATCATTGATAGGCCGGGGTTCTAAATGTGGCAATACTGATTGTGTGGATTAAAACGTCCCGGCGCCTCAGGCCTCTTATTTGTGGGCACATCCATTGCCGCTAGATAGGGTCACCTAAATCAACCAGATGAACCAAGCTCTCTTCGTATAAACCACTTATTTCGTGAAGAAACCCTCCACCACATTGTTCCATTGTGATTTGGTTAGCCCGTTTTTGTTGGCGATCATCCAATAGGTTTCTTGTGGCTCTAAGACATGTTTTGACACGCGAACCAACTTGCCTTGACCAATGAGGGGCGCGCACAGCGGAAGCGAGGCCAGCAACACACCAGCCCCTGTAACGGCGGCAGAAAGTGCGGCCGAGAAGCTGTCAAACCGGATCTTTGGCACAGGTGTTATCGGGTCTCCGGTATGGCGCGCCCACTCGTTCCAGCTGTGGCGTGGCCCTGAAAGCGCGAGGCGCGGAAGGTCTAACCATGAGGTCTGTCCTGTCAGTAAGTCTGGCGATACAACTGGGCTGAGTTGTTCTACAAACAAAGGCGCCTTGTGATGGTTTTCACCTTCGCCAACGCCGTATTGGACACGGATTGTTGTGTCTAATTGATCGCTTACGCCTTGTAGCACTATTGTTGACAACACAATTTGCGGGCGATGTTTTTTCTGCCAATTTTGCAGCCTTGGTGCGAACCATAATTCATTCACAGATGCGCTCGCCAAAATTGTGATCTTTTCGCGCTGAATGCCAAACAGCTCTTCATAGCTCTCATCAAGACTGTGAAACGCTGCAGTAACATAGGGCAGCCATGCTTCGCCATCAACGCTCAGCGTGACCCCGCGTGCATTTCGCACAAACAGCCGCGCCCCGATGCGCCGCTCCAGATTGGTAATCCGTTGGCTGATCGAGGCTTGTGTGACGTTGCTTTCTTTGGCCGCCGCCGTGAAACTTCCGGTTCGCCCCGCCAATTCAAAGGCCCGCACCCAGTCGAGTGGAATGTTGCTCAGTGACATATCAGACATAAGGAAAACCACCTCTCAGGTTCAATATATATTGATTGTCATTATGCGATCCTCGTGGAAAATTGCAATGAATTAAGCCTCTATCATCCAAAGGGAACGCGAAAATGTTAGATTGCATCTTAAATGAAGACGGCACCTATTTGACGCTTGTTGACGGCCCGACACAGGTGCGATTTCATGCGATTTGGCTTCGAGATAACGCATGGGATGCCGCGACGCGTTCTGCTGCCAATGGCCAGCGGCTGATTGCGCTGCGCGATATTCCTGCGCAAACAAGCATCAGCACGGCAACGCTTGTCGCCTCAACGCTTACGGTCACCTTTTCGCCTGAAGATAAAACGGTCGAATACGATACCGGCTGGTTGCTGCGCAATGCCTATGATCGTGCCGATAGCCCCCAAGCTGGGTGGACAAAACCCAGTGTTGAAACATGGGATGGCGCCTTAATGGACAGCATTCCGGTGGCTGATTTTGAGGCTGTTCAGTCAGATCCAGCCGCGTTGAAAAGCTGGCTTGGTCAGATCGCGCGCTTTGGCTTTGGCAAGCTGACGAATGGCCCGATTGAGGATCTGGCGTTGATGAAGGTTGTCGATCTGTTTGGCTACGTTCGAGAGACGAACTATGGGCGTCATTTTGAGGTGCGGACCGAGGTTAATCCCACAAATCTGGCCTACACGGGGTTGGGGTTGCAAGCCCATACGGACAATCCGTACCGGGACCCTGTGCCGACGATACAGGTGCTTTATTGCCTCGAAAGTTCTGCGGCAGGCGGCGAGAATATGGTGGTCGATGGTTTTCGAGTTGCCGAGCAATTGCGGTCTGAAAATCAAACATGGTTCAACGTTCTGGCGCGGTATTGCGCACAGTTTGAATACACCGGTTCGGACGGGGTAATGTTGCACGCGCGTCGCCCGATGATTGAGCTTGCGCCGGATGGTGAGCTGATTGGCGTTCGCTTTAACAACCGATCAACAGCAGCCATTACGGATGTTCCGTTTGATGCGATGCAAACCTATTATGACGCCTATCGCCGCATGGGTGAAATCATTGATGATCCGGCGATGGAAGTGTCTTTCCGGCTTGAACCTGGCGAGAGTTTTCTGGTGGATAATCGCCGCGTATTGCACGCCCGCAAAGGGTATTCTGGAACTGGCAAGCGTTGGTTCCAAGGCTGCTACGCAGATATGGATTCGCTCTACTCCAAACTGGCCGTTCTAGACGCCGCGCAATTGATGGCTGCACAATGAGCAAGCCAGATTTCACAACGCTAGATAGTCGCAACATCGTCGCCTTTCTGGAGGATATTTTTGAGCGCCGCGGCGGCGAAGAATACCTTGGCGAGCCGGTCACAATGGCACAGCACATGCTGCAAGGTGCAACACTTGCAAAAAAGAATGACCAACCCGAGATCATCATCGTGGCGGCTTTGCTGCATGACATCGGCCACTTCACCAGCGAATTTGGTATGTTCAGCATGGAGGACACCGAAGACCGGTTCCATGAGGATGCTGGTGCCGATGTTTTGCAGGATTATTTCCCGACACTGGTCATCGATTGTGTGCGCTATCATGTTGCTGCCAAACGGTACTTATGCGCAACGCGCCCCTCGTATTTTGATAAACTGTCAAAGGCTTCGGTGCATTCTCTCATGCTTCAGGGGGGGGCAATGAATGAGGATGAGGTCGCAGAATTCGAAAAGAATCCGAACCTGCAAGAGATCATCGCAGTGCGGTATCTGGATGACGCTGGAAAATATGCAGATATGGAAACGCCAACTTTTTCGCATTTCGCGCCGATGGTTCAGAGAATTGTCGATCAACATTGCGGGGCCGTCACATGAGCGCCCCACAGTACATATTTGAAGCCAGCAGCAAGCCTTCATTACCGTTGCACAAGGTGCCTTTGGTGCGGGCCACCGAACAAAGCCTCAAGGGATATGGGTGTTTTGTCGATGATCCCGACAGCTTTGAAATCGAGATAACGCGTTGGCCCGCACAAGGCTGGCGTCCGATTGATGAGGGTACTGGGGATGAGGCCGGATGGGTCGAAGGCATCTTCCGCTGCAACTGGAAGGGCGATGTTCTTTACGGCGAGAACGAAGCCGTGAACGGGGAGTATGTTCTGGGCTGGTCAACTGATCCTCAAAAGGCCCAAACCGAGACAGCCCCATCAGCCCGAGAACATGTGCTGCTTTGGCATATGAATTACCACCCAGATGGCGGGCAGTTTTTCTATCCACTTGAAAATAAACCTTTTATTGTACCGCTTGCTTTGCCCGGAGATAGCCTCACGCCAGAGCGGGTGGTTGCCTTTTGGTGTGAGGGGGATCGCGGGATCTATATCCATCCCAACATTTGGCACGAGGGCGTATTTCCTGTGGCTGATACGCAGCGGTTTCAAGATCGCCAAGGGCGCGTGCATGCCCGTGTCAGTGCCGATATTGGCAAGGAATTTGGCGTCTACCTTGCGTGTCCATTGACGCCAGGCAAAATTAAGGAGCTCTGAAATGACAAAAACCTGTCTTATTATTGTGGACGGATTACGTTATGATACGGCAATCGCAGAATGTGGATGTTTGGCTGCAGCGGTTGAAGCTGATCAAGCCCGCGTTTGGAAAATGCTGTCCTGTTTACCAACCATCTCGGCACCGCTGTATGAAACCATTCACACAGGTTTGGCACCCGTGGATGGCGTTGTTGCATGGATCATCGGCCGCTGGGAGCGCGCCCTACCCGAGATGGATTTCAGGCGGTAGGTTCGAAATAGGGGCGGCCAAGCCCGGTCATGCGGTTGAGCACGCGGACGCCAATATTGGCTTCTGTTTTCTGGTTCGCGAAGTTACGCGCCTTTAGCTTGGGGCCGATGACGGCCTTCCAGCGGCCCATTTGCGTCTCGACACGGCTACGTTGATTGTAGCCGGAGGTTTTTTGCCAGCCCATTCGACCGTGGGTCTTGATGTGGGCAATATGGTAATCGCGAACGGTTGGATCTTGCACCATCTTCAGGCTGAATTTAGCGTTTTTAGGTGGCGGGATCACAATCTCAAGCGATGCGCCAAAGCGTTCGACGAGAAGGTCGCGGGTGGAGGCTCCGTCATAAGCGCCATCCGCCAAAAACAATTCAACCGGACCGTCGATTTGATCCAATAAGTCTGGAAGCGCTGTCGGATCACCGACGTCATCTGCCGTCAGATCTGAGCAGATGATTTTGCCACTGAC